>VBAB01000003.1 GCA_005888525.1 Alphaproteobacteria bacterium | reverse complement strand
AGGACGGCCTGGTGCACGTCTCGCAGCTGGCGCCCGGCCGGCCCGAGCGCGTGGAGGACGTCGTCAAGGAGGGCCAGGAGGTGTGGGTCAAGCTGCTGGGCTTCGACGACCGCGGCAAGGTGCGCCTCTCCATGAAGATCATCGATCAGGCCACCGGCAAGGAAATCCCACGCGCCGAAGGCGAGCCAGAGGAGAAGTTCGGGAGCCGCCCGCCCCGCCGCGACCACGGCGATCGTCCGCGCCGGCGCGGGTGAGGGC
This sequence comes from Alphaproteobacteria bacterium, assembly GCA_005888525.1. Taxonomy (GTDB): domain Bacteria; phylum Pseudomonadota; class Alphaproteobacteria; order Rhizobiales; family Hyphomicrobiaceae; genus AWTP1-13. The sequence continues at coordinate 762 of VBAB01000003.1, read as the reverse complement.
GCAGGCCGCTTTCGCCATATCAAAGTCCAAGCTCATGCAGGAAAGGGCCGCTCAGCGGCCCTTTTTGTTGTCGGCGCGGGACACTTGCCGGCGGCAGGAGGATGCAAACTCGCAACACGCTGGTCGCGCAAACGTTACGACGGAGGACGTGCTCCCCGCGCGTTACATGCCCGACCCTCGCAGTGAGCAGACGCCGGAGAGGCGCGCTGACAGAGGGCGTGAATGCGTCAAACGGAGGATGCCATGCGGTTCGGTCTCACGTCGGCAATCGTCGCAACGTTCGCCTGCGTCAGCCTGGCGCCGGCGACGGCTCAGGCGGCGTGGGAGCAGCTCGGCTGCCGGAAGGTCGGGTTCCTGGTGGACAAGGATGTGATCCACGTCGGCCGCGCCGAGGGCCGGTTCAGGTCCATCCGGCTGCAGGTCTCGGGCAACAAGGTGCACATGATGGATCTCAAGGTGATCTACGCCAACGGCCAGCCCGACGACATCCCCGTGCGCGAGGAGATTCGCGCCGGCGGCCAGACGCGCGCGCTCGATCTGAAAGGCGAGCGCCGGGCCATCAAGGAGATCGAGATGGTCTACCGCTCGCAGCCCAATTTCAAAGGCGAGGCGACCGTGTGCGTGGAGGGTCAGACCTGAGGTTTGCTTTCGGTGCGTGCTCCCCTCCCCATCATGCCGAAGGCGTGTCTTCGACACGACGGGAGGGGAATCCGGTCGAGCATGTCACGCTTCCTGCTCTATCGATTTCGGGTGCTACAGCCA
>VBAB01000002.1 GCA_005888525.1 Alphaproteobacteria bacterium | reverse complement strand
CGTCGTTCTCGGGGTAGAACGTGGCGCTGCCCCAGTCGACCTCGCGCACCCCCACCACGCCGCCAGGCTTCAGGAGGTTACGCATTTGCGCGAGCGCATCGACCGGTCGCGCTAGGTGCTGCAGCACCTGATGCGCGAAGACGGCATCGAAGCTCTCCGGCGCGAAGGGGGGCGCGTAAATACTCCCGACCTCGAACTTCAGGCTCTGTAGCGACGCATCGCGCAGCGAGCGGGCGGTGTCGATGACGCTCGCCGAAGCATCGATGCCGATCGTCTCGCCCGGCGCCACGCGCTTGGCGAGCCCGGCCGTGATCGAGCCCGGCCCGCAGCCGACGTCGAGCAGGCGCATGCCGGGTCGCAGCAGGGGGAGAAAGAACGCGGCGTCCTTGTCGGCCGTGCGCTTGGCGTGATTGGTGACGACGGAGGCATGGTGACCGTGCTGGTACACCTCGTGGGCGGGCGTTGAACTGGCCATCGGCAAACTCCGCATGCGCGCTATGATGGCGATCGGTCACAACTTCGTGGAGGAACAGTCATGACGCTCGCCCGGATCGCCTTGGTAGCGGGGCTGCTGGCGCTTGTCACGCCGGCGGCCGCCGGTAGCACCGCCCAGGAGGAGGCCAACAAGAGGACGGTGCTGGAGTTCTACGACAAGGCCCTCAACCAGAAGGACTTCGAGGGCGCCGCCAAGCACTTCGGGCCGCGCTACATCCAGCACAACCCGAACGCGGCCGACGGCATCGAGGGCTTCAAGAAGTTCATCGAGTTCCGGCGCGAGAAGTTCCCCAACGCCAAAAGCGACATCAAGCGCGCGCTCGTCGACGGCGACATGGTCGTCCTGCACGTGCATTCCGTCCGCGAGCCCGGCGAGCGCGGGGTGGCCATCGTCGACATCTTCCGGCTGGAGAACGGCAGAATCGTCGAGCACTGGGACGTGGTGCAGCCGATCCCGGATAGGTTGGGTCGAGCGTCAGTGATGACCCAACACGAGTCGCAGTCTCGGCCAGCGTTGGGTCAGCGCTTCGCTTGACCCAACCTACGCGCTTCGCGTTCAACGCGTCAGCGTTTACTTCACGCCGTCGGCAGCACCTCGAAGGCGTCGGGCGCGTCGCCACCCTCCTCGACGACCTCGACGGCGGTGACGTGGGCCGAGCGCGGGCCGTCCTTGCAGCGCTCCAGCATCCGCGCAACGTCGGCGGCGGGTCCGGCGAACAGGGCCTCGACGCTGCCGTCGCGGCGATTGCGCACCCAGCCTGTCAGCCCCAGCCCGCCGGCGACGCGCTCGGTCCAGTAGCGGTAGCCCACGCCCTGCACGCCGCCTTCGATGCGCACCCGCACGGTGCGCCGGTCTGCTTGCGGCTCACCCATGGCGTACTCTCAGTAGCCCAGCGCCATGCCGTCCTTGCGCGGGTCGGAGGCGCCGATCAGCACCCCGTTCTCGCGATCCATGACCACGATCTGCCCGCCGCCCCACGGGGCCACGCGCGTTGCCACGCGGTGACCGAGCCGCTTCAGGCCGGCCACCACCTCCTCGGGCACCGTCTCCTCCACCAGCAGCGCATCGCCCTCGAAGAACACGCGCGGGGCATCGAGCGCCGCCTGCGCGTCCATACCATAATCGAACATGTTGCTCATGACGTAGACGTGGCCCATGGGCTGGAAGTGGGCGCCCATGACGCCGAAGGCCATGTAGGGCTTGCCTTCCTTCAGCACCATGGCCGGCACCAGCGTGTGCAGGGGGCGTTTGCCTGGCGCGATGCAGTTGGGATGCCGCGGATCGGTGACGAAGCCCTTGCCGCGGTTGTGCAGGACGATGCCAGTCTTGGCCGTGACGATGCCGGAGCCGAACTCGTCGAACAGCGAGTTGATGAACGACACCGCCATGCCCTTCTCGTCGACGATGGAGAAATACACCGTGTCGGAGCCGGCGGGCTGCGGTAGCGGCTCGAGCTGGGGGCGGTGCTTCCTGCGATCGACGCGGGCGACCAGCTTGGCGATGACCGCGTCGTCCAGGAGGTGATCGACCGGCACCTGGGCCATGTCGGGGTCGGCCACGAAGGCGTCGCGCATGGCGAACGCCAGCCGCGCCGCCTCCATGAGCACGTGGTAGCGCTCGACCGACACGGGCTCGGGATGCGGCTTGCCCAGGCGCTCGAGCATCTTGAGCATGATGAGCGCGACGATGCCGTGGTTGCTGGGCGGCAACTCGACCAGCTCCACGCCGCGATAGGGCACCGAGATCGGCGTCACATAGCCGGCGCTCTCGGCCTGCGCCGCGAAGTCGCCGAGCGTGTGCAGCCCGCCCAGCGCCCTGAGCTCGGCCACCATGTCCTTGGCCGACTCGCCCTTGTAGAAGCCGTCACGCCCGTCCTTGGCGATGCGCTTCAGCGTGGCGGCCAGCGCCGGGAAGCGCACGATCGCCCCCTCCTGCGGCGCCCGCCCGGACTTGAGCAGGTGCTTGCTGGCGCCGGCGTTGCGCGCAATCTTGCCGACGTTGCGCGCCCAGTCGGAGGCGACGCGCGGGGTCACCACGAAGCCTTCTTGCGCCAGCGCGATCGCGGGCTGCAAGAGACGTGCGAGCGGCAGGCTGCCGTGGTCCTCGAGAAGCCGAATCCAGCCGCTGATGGCGCCCGGCACCGTGACGGAGTGCGCGCTGTCCGGCTCGATGCGCGCGAGGCTGGCTTTGGCGAGCCAGGCTGCGGTGGCGGCCTTCGGCGCCCGTCCCGCGGCGTTGAGCGCGATCAGCTTCCTGCTGCCCGGCTTGGCGATGAGCGCAAAGCAGTCGCCGCCGATGCCCGTCATGTGCGGCTCGACCACCGCCAGCACGGCCGCGGTGGCGATCGCCGCGTCGACGGCGTTGCCGCCCTGGCGGATGGTCTCGATGGCCGTGAGGCTCGCCGCGGGGTGGGAGGTGGCGCACATGGCCCGGCGCCCATAGACGAGCGAGCGGCCGGGAAAATGGAAGCTGCGCATGCAGGTCTCCGGGATGTCTGGGAAGCGGCGGGCGTGCAGCCCAAGACATACGGAAAAATCGCACCGCAGCGCAAGCCGGGGAGCGTCTTCTCCCTCTCCCCGTCCTTCACGGGGAGAGGGTCGGGGTGAGGGGCAGCCACAAACGTCGGAGCAAGCGTCTGCCCCTCACCCTAACCCTCTCCCCATTCTGAAGAGGAATGGGGAGAGGGGAATACGAGGCGGCGCGTTACGTCGCGCGGGTGGTCTCGGCGGAAGTGTTAGCCTCGGTCGGCAGCGCGGCGGACGCCTCGGTCTCGGCCGGCTCGCCGTAGAGGTCGTAGAGCAGGTCGAGCGAGTCGAGGAAGGTGGCGACGAGGTCGAGCAGGGTGCCCAGGTGCACGCGTCCGGCCACCAGATAGTTCTCGCCGACGCGCAGATCGGCAAGCCGCTCGAGGCCCGCGGCATCGCGCGCGATCAATGCGCGGCTGCGCAGGAAGGCGAAGGCTGTGTCGCCGGTATCGAAGTCGCGCATGGTGGTGTCGCCGAGCTCCATGGCGGCGTCGACGAGCGGTGCCGTGCCGGCCACGAACAGCGCGATGAGCGGCTTGAGGCGGACCTCGCGGCGCCGCATCTCCTCGGCCCACTTGCGCGCCTGCAGCAGCCGCGCCGTCAGGCTGAGCTCGAGGGTACGCACCGTGGTGAGGAACTCGGCGAGCTCCCGGTTCTGCCGCACCAGTCGCGCCATGGTGAGCGGCTGGGCCGCATCGGCCAGCGCCACCTTCTCGGTGAGCAGGTCCTCGCCCATGGCGAGCGCGGCGTCGAGATGGTCGCCCAGCAGATAGATGCTGGGATGCCTGGTGGCAGGCGCGCTGACGGTCATGGGTCCCCCGCATCAGGAACTTGGGGCGCAGGACGCCAAGACCCTCGCCTGCCCCGGTTCACGAATGCGGACTGAAGACAGATTCGCCCCCGCGAAGCCAATCGCGCCTGCCGTTTTCAACGGCGTAGGCAGGTGAATGCGATTTGGCCGGTATTGACTCCACACGCCCCCGCTGGTCGTCCCGGGCCTCGTGCCCGGGATCAATCTCGCCGCTCGCTCCAGTGCGCATGGATGGCTGGATCCCGGTGACGAGCACCGGGATGACAACGGCAGCGGATGAGTCGAGCGGCTTCGTGCCGAAGGCTACGCGGCGCGGCTCGGCTGAGCGTCGGGCTGCGGCGTCCCGGCGAGCAGCCGGGCGAGGGCGTTTTGCGCATCCCGCTCGCTGGTGAAGACGCCGACCACGTCGCGCGGGCCGGAGCCGGTCGTGAGAATGACGACCTGACCTGACGGATACCGGACGAGCTCGTAATTCGAGAGTTCCATGACCTGCCTCTTCTGAGAGATCGGAGAACTGCGAATTCACACGCACCCGACGGTGCCGCCTTGGCCTAGCTATAGCTGAGCAGGGCCCGCTAGGCGGCATCACATAAGTGTCACCAACGCTAGAGTCAATCGGTTACGCACGGAGCAGAGCCCAATGTTCGTCAGCTGCACCCGCTGGTGCCGCCGCAGGTGTCGCACTTGAGGCAGGTGCCGTTGCGCAGCAAGGTGAAGTTTCCGCACTCCCGGCAGCTCTCGCCCTCGTAGCCCTTGACCTTGGCTTCCGCCCGCAGGTCCGCCTCGAGATTCTCCTTGGCGAGGCGGGACTTGGCTCTCGCGTCCAGCTGGCCTTGCAGCTGCCGGGCGATCTCTTCCACGGAGGCGTCCACCTTCGGCTTGGCCAGACCTACCGCCATTTCCTGCTGCAGCGCGGTCAGCGAGGAGATCGCCGTCTCCATCTTGGCCTTCGCCGGGCGGGCGAACGCGGTCACCTCCTGCTGCAGGCTCGCCTGCAGGCTGGCGACCGGGCTCATGGGGTCGGCTTGTGTCGCCTCGATGGCCACCGCGCTGGTGGACGAGCGCAGCGCCAGCACCCGGTTCTCCTGCCCGCGCAGCAGGCCGCGCGAGAGGAACTTCGAGGCCGGCGGCGGCGCATGATCTGCCTCCAGGGCCTCGTCGCTCGAGCCCAGGCCCGTGGTGACGATCTCGGCCGGATCGACGTGGGCCAAGTCGTGCCGCGTGAGGTACGACACGGCCAGCTCGCGGAAGATGTAGTCGAGGATCGAGGTGGCGTTCTTGATGGTCTCGTTGCCCTGCACCAGGCCCGCCGGCTCGAAACGCGTGAAGGTGAAGGCGTCGACGTACTCCTCCAGCGGCACGCCGTACTGGAGGCCGAGCGAGATGGCGATGGCGAAGTTGTTCATCAGCGAGCGGAAGGCCGCGCCCTCCTTGTGCATGTCGATGAAGATCTCGC
>VBAB01000001.1 GCA_005888525.1 Alphaproteobacteria bacterium | reverse complement strand
CTCTCCGCGGAAGTGCCTGTATTGCTCTGCGCGCAACCTGTCCGCGAGGCGGCCGGCCGGCAGCTCGACGTCACGATAGGTGATGACCGCATCCTTGGCGATGTTGCTCGTGACCTTGCAACCCTCCACGAGCCCTTCGGGCAAATATCGGCCGGCACTCATTTCGTCGACGTTCACCGCTTCGCCGTACGTCATATACATGCCTGAGTTGTCCAGGACCTCCCCGCTCCGAAGGTCGCGCTTGGCTACGGCGCAGACTTCGACAACGGGCCCCGCCAGTGGTGGCGCCACGCAGTCGCGGAACAGAACCACGCGAGCGATGGCATTTGGAACCTCGAAATGCACGAGGTGATAGGGCGTAAAAAACGAATATAGCGGGCCCTCGCCCATCTTGTAGAGGTTCAAGTAGTGGCGCTGCTTGGGGTCAGGATGCTCGGCCAGGACGTACACCTTCGTTAGCGGCGTGCCGACGACATAGTCGACGATGCCGCCGAGCGCGCGGACCTCGTCGATGTCATAGAGTTCCCCGATCTTCATGATGTCGCCGCGGTATTCCAGGCCGCGGGACATACCCCTCGATTTCACTTTGAACCCCGTGGCATTTGCCACGATCGTCTGCTCGAAGCTGATTTTTGAACCGTCCGCGAAGCTTGTCACCATCGCGGGGTTTTGACCCCAGCGCTCGGCGAAGCCCTTTTGGGTGGTCGGATTTCGGTAGGGATCCTGCAATCCCTTGATGTTGCCGATGACACGTGGGATCAGCCCCAGTCCCCTGACCCAGCGAACGAGGTTCATCTGCACGCCGGGTTCGTCGCCTTCGCAGGCAGAGAGAATGACGCCGGCCTTGCGCGCGTATGACTGAAGGATTGGTCCGATCGTCGCATCGATCTCGGCATTCATCAAGACGACGTCCTTGCCGTGCTTGAAAGCCTCGAGAGCGACGTGGGCGCCAAATTCGACGGAGCCGGTCGTATCGACGACGACATCCACCTGCTCGGACCGGCACAACAGCAGCGTATCCTCGGTTGCCGCCGGTCGCCCGGCATCAAGTTCAGCATCGAGGCTCGATTGAGTACCGACCAAGCGCGCGTCATCGAAGCCCGCGTAGCGCAGAACCTGCAAGGCCCTTTCGGGCTTGCGGTTCGACACCGCCACGACGCGCATGCCGGGTGTGCTGTGGGCAATCTGGTTCGTAAGTCCCTGGCTCATGAAGCCCGCGCCGACAATGGCGACACGGATGGGATTTCCCTGCTCTTCTCGCGCCCTGAGCGCGGTGTCGACAAGCAACACGTTTAGTCCTCCTCAATCGGACGCGGTGGGCGCCCCAGCAGTACGATTAGATCGCGCTCATGCGCCGCTTGATCTCGCTTTCGGCCTCGTCGAACCGTGTGAACTCCTGGTCTTTCTCTGAAACCACCGTCACAGGCAGAGGCCACCGCAGCCCCAGGCGCGGATCGTTGTACAGGATGCCGCTCTCGTTGGCGGGCGAATAGAACTCGCCGACGCTGTAGCTCGTATCGGTATTGTCGTGCAGGGTCTGGTAGCCGTGCGCGAAACGCTCGGGAACGTAGAGCGCGCGCTGATTGTCCTCGTTGAGGTCCACCGCGACATGCTGCAGGTAGGTCGGGCTTTCGGGGCGCAGGTCGACGATGATGTCGAGGATGGCCCCGCGGGTGCAGCGCACGAGCTTGGTCTCGGCCGCCGGGGGAAACTGGAAGTGCATGCCGCGGATGGTGCCCTTTCGGATGTTGTGGGCGACATTCCCCTGGGCGATGAGCGGCTTCAGCCCGTGCGCTTTGAATTCCTCCTGGCAGAACGCGCGAGCAAAAAAGCCGCGCGCATCCTGCTTGCGATCGAGATCGATGACAAAGGCGCCTTTCAGCTTGGTTTCCGTGAAAATCACAATCAACTCCGTCGGATTCTTGAGGTGACCAGCGACAAACGCGAGGGCATCGGCCATGCTTTTGGTCGGTCGCGCGCCGCCTGACTATCAAATCACCGGGTTAGGGTTATCGACGATTCCTCCTTCGATTCCGCGCTCGATTCCTCCTTCGATTCCGCGCTGTCCAACCGTGCAACCGTCCTGCCGAGGATCAGCGGAACGTGGGCCAATCGAGTGTCAGGAGATCGTGAGCTTGCGGGCGTGGAAGGCTTCGGCGTACCGACCCGGTGCGCGGCATTCCATGGCGCGCAGACGGGCGAGCCCGCGGAAGGTCTCCTCGTCGAACCAGTGCTTGGAACGCTGGCTGCCGAAATGACGCATCAGCAGCTCGACCTTGCGCGCCATGGCGGCCTCGTCGAGCGGCACATAGACGTTGGGCCGGCCCAGGTCGCCATCCCATTTTGGGATCTCGTATTCCAGGATGGTGTGATCGCGGAACGTGTTCCAGGTCAGCCGGTTGGTCTCGCTCGGGCTCGACGCGGCGCTTGAGACTTTCAAACCAGGCCTTGATCTCCGCGCCGTCGGTGGGAAAGAAGCCGTCGCGGAATTTGTGCACCTCGACGCGCGCGCGATTGACCCCCTCGAGGAAATCGGCCGCGGAGGCGCGCGCCTCCCCTTCGCGGGGGCCGGCGGCCGAGAGCACGCACCACGTCACGTCCAAATCGACGCCTGCGGCCTTCCATTGCAGGATGGCACCGCCGGCGCCGATCTCGATGTCGTCGGAATGCGCGCCCAGGCACAGGACGGATAGGTGTTGGCCCGGCTCGGCTAACCGCAAACCTCTCATTCGGCTGCCTCTGCGGGGGCCAAGGTCGCCAGCTTCGGCTGCCAGGGCATATGGCCACGCTGGACCATGTCCTCGAGCAGCTGCTTGTCGCGCAGCGTGTCCATGGCGCGGAAGAACCCGTCGTGGCGATAGGCGATGAGCTCGCCCTCTGCGATCATCCGCTCGAACGGCTCGACCACCAGCTCCTCGCCCTCGTTGATGTAGTCGAAGACCTTGTTGCGGAACACGAAGTAGCCAGCGTTGATCCAGATGTCGGAGTCGGCGCTGGCGCGCATGCGCTGCACCTCGCCGTTGCCGTCAAACTCCACGAGGTGGAAGGTGAGCGGCGGGCGCACGGCGAGGAAGCATCCGGTCTTGCCGGATTTCTCCAGCAGCTCGATCATCTGCGGCAGCGGCGCATCGCTTAGACCGTCGCTGTAGTTGGCGAGGAACATCTCCTCGTCCTTGACGTGCTCGCGCACGGCGCAAAGGCGCTGGCCGATGTTGCGCCAGAGCCCCGTATCGACCAGCGTCACGCGCCAGTCGGGTAGTCTGTCGCCCAGGAACTCCACCTTGCGGCCCGCGTCCGAGATCACGCAGTCCGAGTAGGTCTGCTGCCGCCAGTTGAGGAAGAATTCTTTGACCGCGTTAGCCTTGTAGCCGAGGCAGAGCACGAAATCGCGGTGCCCGTACTGGCTGTAGTACTGCATCACGTGCCAAAGAATGGGCTGCTCGCCCACCGGGATCATCGGCTTGGGAATGTTCTCTCCGTAGTCGCGGATGCGTGTACCGAAACCACCACAGAACAGCACGACCTTCATGACACGCTCCGGCTCGGCTCGATGACGTGGACGTCTGGAATGGGAATGATGAACTTGCCTCCCCAATCGCCTATGTGGCGCATCTGGCGCACGATCTCGTACCTGAGGTTCCGGTGAAGGAGGAGGACGTAGTCGGGCTTGGCCGCGTCGATGACCTCGACCGGCTTTATTGGGATGTGCATGCCGGGGCTGAAGCGGCCGTGCTTGTAGGGATTGCGGTCGACCGTGAAATCGAGGAAGTCGGTGCCGATGCCGCAGTAGTTGAGGAGCGTGTTGCCCTTGCCCGGCGCGCCATAGCCGCAGATTGTCTTGCCCTGCTCTTTGGCTGCGATCAGGAACGACAGCAGGTTGCGCTTGGTGCGGCGCACCCGCTCGGAAAACTGCGCATAGGTCTCGATCTCGAGGAAACCCCTTTCGATCTCGTGCTCGAGTAGCTCGCTGACGCGTGGCGACGGCCGGCGCGTGGCGGCGGCGTGCGCCAGGTAGACGCGCAGAGACCCGCCGTGCGTCTTGAGCTTCTCCACGTCGATGATCTTGAGGCCGTGGCTCTCGGCCAGGCGGTCCGTCGTCAACAGCGAGAAGTAGGAGAAGTGCTCGTGGCAGATGGTGTCGAACTGGTTCTCGGCGATCAGGCGCTCCAGGTGCGGGAACTCCAGCGTGATCACCCCTTCCGGCGCTAGCAGCAGCTTCATGCCAGCGACGAAGTCGTTGAGGTCCGGCACCTGGGCCAGCACGTTGTTGCCGATGATGAGATCGGCGCGTTTGCCTTCGGCGACGAGCCGCTCGGCCAGCATCGTCCCGAAGAATTCCACCAGCGTCGGGACATCGCGCCGGCGGGCGGCTTCAGCCATCTTGGCGGCTGGCTCGATACCCAGCACCGGCACGCCCAGGGGGAGAAAGTGCTGGAGCAGGTAACCGTCGTTGCTGGCCAGCTCGACGGCGAGGCTGTGCGGGCCCAGGCGCAGCCGGTCCTTGACCATGTGGCAGTAGGAGCGCGCGTGCTCGACCCAGCTCGTCGAGTAGGAGGAGAAATACGCGTACTCGCTGAAAATATGGTCGGGGCTAGCATTTTCCTGCAGCTGCACCAGGAAGCATTCCTCGCAGACGAGGGCGTGCAGCGGGTAATAGGCCTCCACTTGCTCGAGCTGGCTCCCGGTCAGGAAGCTCTCGCATCGCGGAGACATGCCGAGATCGACGAAGGTGCGCCTGACCGGCGAACGACAGATGCGACAGCGCGGCTCCCGCGTGCGCGCCTTCAGCCACATGGTGCTGGATTCAATCGTGGCTATAGTGTCGTGCACGGCATCTACCCCCAATTACGCTGGCTCGGTCGGTTCGATGGCCCCGCGACCGTCAGTCGGCAGCACTGCGCGCGAGCGTGCCGACCAGCTCAGTTCTTAAGTGCGCCGGACTATCGCAAGATTTGCGCGATGCAGCATTTGCTACTGCCGAATAGAGTAAATTTGCTCCGGCGACCGATCGGTCTGCGAACTCTGGGGGCGCAGAAGTGCGCAAGTAAGCGTTCGGCCGTTCTATAGCGCGCCGGGCCACGCAGGGCGCAAGGGCGCGCCGCGTTCGTGTTTGACAACGGCGCTTTGACCTGCATCAACGCGCGAGCAGGCCGCACGGAGCATCGAGGAGGTAGACGCCTGCATACGTCCCGCGGCGTCGACCGCGCAGCGATCAGCGTCGTCGGGCCGCGAAAAAAAGACACCAAGAAGGGTTTGCCACCGTGATCACCTTTCGCATTTCGCTCAAAGCGTTGCAGGTTGCCGCCGGGTTGTGCGTCCTGACTCCAGCGGCCTATGGCCAGACGCCCGCCGCAATCGCCCGTGGGCAGGAGATCGCGGAGCGCGCCTGCGGCGGCTGTCACGCCATCGCCGGTCGACCCGGCAGCACGGTTCAGGGCACCGCTGCGCCGAGCTTCGGGGCGATCGCGGGCCGTCCCAATCAGACGTCGCAGAGGCTGGAGAGCTTCATCATGACGCCGCATCGGCCGATGCCCGGCATCCCCCTGTCCCTGGCCGAGGTCAACGACGTGGTCGCCTACATCCTCTCTCTCAAGTGACGGGCGACCGGGTCCCCACTTCCCCTTGACGTCGCCGCGGAGCTTGGCTGAGCTTGGCACCGCCAAGGCAACACGTTAGGGGTGGGTAAAAAGGCGCGCTGCGCCCAAGCATTGTTATCCCCACCCGCGACGCGAAGACACGCCTTAGCATGATGAGAAGGCGAGCGCGGTGGCGCCAACCGCCGTGGCCGAGAATCGGGAGAACCAGCGCATGAAGGTAGGCCTCTTCGTCACGAACCAGCAGCCGCTCGCGACCGATATGGTCAGCGCGCTGGATGACCAGTTCGCAATGGTGCGCATGGCGCGCGATCGCGGGTGGAACTCGCTCCTGTCGGGGCAGCACTATCTGAACGAGGGCGACAACAAGCAGCTGCAGACCGTGCCCTTCCTGGCGCGGCTGGCGGCCGAGGCCGGCGAGATGACGATCGGGCTCGGCATCCTGCTGCTCAATCTGCACAATCCCGTCTACACTGCGGAGACGGTGGCGACGCTGGATGTCATCGCGCGCGGCAACTTCATCTTCGGTGTGGGCCTGGGCTACCGCGACGTCGAGTTCGATGCTTTCGGCGTGCCCAAGGGCGAGCGGGTCAAGCGGTTCGAGGAGTACCTCACGCTCGTCCAACGCCTGTGGACCGAGGAAAGCGTTTCTTACGAGGGCTTCGGCATCCGACTGCACGACGTGCATATGAACATCCGTCCGGTGCAGAAACCGCGTCCGCCGATCTGGATGGCGGCCAACAACGATCCTGCCGTAAAG
>VBAB01000334.1 GCA_005888525.1 Alphaproteobacteria bacterium | reverse complement strand
TCCAGCGGACCGTCCGAAAACAGCGAGAAGTAGGCGGTCATGGCCGGCACGCCGAAACCTGCCCCCAACTCGAGCGAAACATCGGCCGGCAACGTCACTGCTTGGTCAGATGGCAAGCATACATACTCGGACGCGGTGCCGAACGCGCGCCCGCGCTGGGCGTTCCAGGTCCACACCCGTTCGCCGATGCGGCTCTCATCGATGCCCTCGCCAACCTTGTCGATCTCTCCGGCGCCGTCGCTGTGCGGAATGATGAGCGGATAGCCCGGCCGGTCGCGGATGCCGCGCCGCCTGTTGCAATCCGATGGATTGATGCCCGAGTAGCGGATGCGCACCCGCACCTCGGCGGCTTCGGGCACGGGATCAGGGAGCTCGCCGACTTTCAAGACAGCACGCGCCGCGCCATAATCCGTGTAGTAGGCCGCCTTCATGGTTGCCGCCCTCCGATGTTCGCTGGTGGCGCTGGTGAATTCCGCTCTTCTGGCGCGATCTCCCGCCAGCGCAGGCAGGCGACGTCATGGCCCGTCGCCACGGGCTCCAGCGCCGGCACCGTATCGGCGCACGGTGCAGCGGCTTGCGGACAGCGCGTGCGAAAGGCGCAGCCCGAGGGCAGTTTGCGCGGGCTCGGCGGCTCGCCCTCGATCATGCCGCCGCCGAGCTGGCGGCCAGGATCAAGCCGTGGTGCCGCGGCGAGCAGCGCCCGTGTGTAGGGGTGGCATGGCAAAGCGAAGATGGCGCGCGCCGGCCCGGCCTCGACGATGCGGCCGAGATACATGATCGCCACGCGGTCGCACATGCGCTCGACCACGGAGAGATCGTGCGAAATGAGCAGGTACGTGAGCCCCAGGCGCGCCTTTAGATCGGCGATCAGCCTGAGCACGGTCGCCTGCACGGAGAGATCGAGGCCGGAGGTCGGCTCGTCGAGGATGACCATGCGGGGCTCCAGCAGCAGGATGCGCGCGAGCGCCACACGTCGGAGCTGGCCGCCCGACAGCTCGTGCACGTAGCGTGGTTTGAACGAGCCATCGAGGCCCACGGCAGCCAGGATGGTATCGATTTTCTTCTCCCGCGCGCGGGCATCCCCCAGGCCCTGAACGATCAGCCCCTCCTCCAAGATGCTACCGATGCTCCACCAGGGATCCAATGCGGCGCCGGCGTCCTGGTGCACGTACTGTACGGCACGCCTGGCGACGCGCGCCTGCTGGCGCGGCATGCCGCTCACCAACCGTCCGTCGACCAGGATCTCGCCGCTGGTCTCGGGCTGAATGCCGAGCAGCGTGCGCCCTAGCGTGGTCTTGCCGCAGCCGGATTCGCCGACAAGCCCCAACGTCTCGCCCGCCCGCAGCGACAGGGACACCCCCCCGACGGCCCGCACGGGCAGCACGGCTGGCCGCAGCCACCGTTTCTGCCCGCCCAGAAGCACGACGATATTGCGCGCTTCGAGGATGGGCTCGCCGGCGCTCATAGGCCCACCTTCCGGTGCTCGTCGGCAAGGCGGCAGCTGACGAGATGACCCGGTGAATCGGACACGAAACGGGGGGTGCGGCGGCTGCAGACCTCGACCGCATGCGTGCAGCGGGGTGTGAAGCGGCAACCAGTCGGCGGGGCGAGCGGCGACGGCACGAGCCCAGGGATACCGGTGAGCCCGTCGGAGCGGTCCGGGTGACAGGCGAGCAGCGCGCGCGTGTAGGGGTGGCGCGGATCTGCGAGCACTTCACGCGTCGGGCCTGCCTCCACCGTCTGCCCCGCGTACATGACGGTGATAGAGTCGCAGAGTTGAGCCACCACGCCAAAATCGTGCGTCACGAACAGCATGCCTATGCCGAACTCCTCGGTCAGCGACTTCAGCAGCTTGAGGATCTGCAGTTGTGTGGTGACGTCGAGCGCCGTGGTCGGCTCGTCGGCAATAACGAGCGACGGGCCGCAGGCGAGTGCGCCGGCGATCATCAGCCGCTGACGCTGGCCGCCAGAGAACTGGTGCGGATAGCGCTCCAGCACGGCTTCTGGCTCGGGGATTTGCACGCGGCGCAGAAGCGACACGAGGTGGCCGCGGCGCTCCCGCTCGGTGCGCAACGTAGGCGGCGAGTGCCAGCGCAGCGGCGAGAGCAGTTGCGACCCGATCGTGAACACCGGGTTAAGCGCCAGATAGGGGTCTTGCGGGATAAAGCCGATGCGGCGACCGCGCACGCGCTCAGTCATCTCACGGTCGCTGAGTCTGAGCATATCCTCGCCCTCGAGACGAATCTCGCCGCTCTCGATGGTAGCGGTCTTGGGCACGATGCCGAGCACCGCGCGCGCCAACGTGGACTTACCGCAGCCAGACTCACCGACGACGCCGAGGATATGTCCGTGCGGCAGGACCAACTCCACGTGATCGAGGATCTGGGCGATACCCTCGTCGGTGCGCACCGACAGGCGCAGGTTGCGGACCTCCAGCAGCGCTGCGTCGCTCATCGCGAACGCCTCAATCTGGGATCGACGATGTCGCGCAGGCCGTCGCCCAGAAGATTGAAGCCAAGCACGGTGAGAAAGATGGCGAGCCCCGGAAAGGTCGAGAACCACCAGGCGTCCGGCAGGTAGGCGCGGCTCTCTGAGATGGCGAGGCCCCAGTCCGGATCAGGCGGAGTGGCGCCCATGCCGAGGAAACCCAGAACGGCCGCGACCAGGATTGTGAAGCCCATGCCGATGGTGGCGCGCACTATGATCGGCGAGATGCAGTTGGGCAGGATGTGCAAAAACAGAATGCGCGGGCCGCGCGCACCAATGCATTGCAGCGCATCGATGAAGAGCGACGCTTCCAGCCGCCGAGCCTCCGCATACACGATGCGGGTGAAGAAGGGCCAATAGGTGAGAGTCAGCGCCAGCATGGCGCTCTGGAGCGATGGCCCCATCAGCTGGGCGATCGCCAGCGCCAGGATCAGCTGCGGCACAGCGAGGAACACGTCGGTGACGCGCATGATCACCTCCGACGCCCAGCCCTGGTAATAGCCGGCGACGAGCCCGAGCGGCACGCCGATCAACATCGAGATGCCGACCACCATCAGCGCGATCGTGAGCGCCCCGCGCGCGCCCAGGATCACGCGCGAGAAAATATCGCGGCCTAGGTTGTCGGTGCCGAACGGGTGCGCCCAGGTCGGCGGCTTCAGGCGCCGTAGCAGGTGCGATGCTGAAACGTCGGCCGGGTAGGGTGCCAGCAGTGGCGCGAGGATGGCCACGATCGCAATCAGCAGCACGATGGTGGCGCCGAGCACCGCCGGCTTGTCCTTGGCGAACTTGGCGAGAACGAGCATGGGCTCAGCCCCGTTCCCGCAGCCGCGGGTCGATCAGACCGTGCACGACGTCGACCAGGATATTCACCAGCGCATAGATGACTCCGATCAGCAGCGTGACGGCCAGCATCACCTTATAGTCGGCCGTGAGGATCGCCTGCACGGTGTAGAAGCCGATGCCGGGCCAGTCGAAGATGGTCTCCACCACCACGGCGCCGGCGATGGTGCTGCCGAATAACAGGCCAATCTGGGTAATGGCCGCGACCACAGAGTTGCGCAGGACGAACTTCCAGATCAGCGCGTGGGGCGGAAAGCCTTGGGCGCGCTCGTAGGTGACGAAGTCCTTCTGCAGTGTTTCCAGCACGCCGGCGCGGGTGAAGCGCATGATGGTCGCCAGGCCGCCGAGCGACAGAGTGAAAGCGGGCAGAACGAGGTGGCGGAGCGCGTCGCGAAAGGCATCGAGCCTCCCGGCCAGAAGGCTGTCTATCAGAAGGAACCCGCTCAGGGTCGGCGGCGCGGTCAGGCCCGGGCTCATTCGACCGCGCAGAGGCAGCCAATCGAGCTGCATGGCGAACAGCAGTTGCAATTCTATGGCGAACCAGAAGGCGGCGACCGCGATCCCGCCGACGGAGAGGATGCGCAGCAGCGTGTCTGGCCAACGGTTGTGATGGACGGCGGCGATGGTACCGAGCGGGATACCGAGCAGCGTGGCGAGCAGCAGCGCCGTGACGGTAAGCTCCAGCGTGGCCGGCAGACGCAGCTTAATGTCGAGCGACACCGGCCTGCGCGAGTAGGCGCTCTCGCCGAAATCAAGCCGTGCGACTTGCCCGAGATAGACGGCGAACTGCACGTATAGCGGCTGGTCTAGTCCGTACTGACGGCGGATCTCGGCCACCTGGGCCGGTGTCGCGTTCTCGCCGGCCAGCGCCGCCGCCGGGTCGGCCGGCACAACCCGGATCAGGAAGAACGTCATCACCAGCAAGCCGGCGAGCGATGGGATCACCAGCAGCAGCCTGCGCAGGACAAAGCGGAGCACGTGGCGTTTCCCCTGACCGATAGTCCCCTCCCCCCAATCCTTCTTCAGAATTGGGAGAGGGTTAGGGTGAGGGGCAGTCGCTTGCTCCAGCGCTTATAGCTGCTCCTCATCCCGACCCTCGCCCCGTGAAGGACAGGGAGAGGGAGAAGACTCATTCCGCCAGCTGCACCCAGCGCATCTCGCCGCCGGAGCCGACGGGGGAGAAGCGGAAGCCTTTCACGCGGTCGGTGACACCCCGGATCTCCACGGTGTTGTACACCCAGATGTCCGGGCTGTCGGCGACGATGAGGCGGGTCGCCTCCTCGTAGAGCGGCTGGCGCTCGGCCTGGGAGACCGTCACGCGTGCCTTACGCAGCAACTCGTCCACCTTCGCATTTTCATACCACGCGGAGGCCTTCCAGGTGCCGTTGAACTGGCTGTCGTACATCTGCCCGACCCAGTTTTCGGGATCGACGAAATATGTCGACACCCAGTGGATCCACAAATCCGGCGTGGACTCGGGCTTGGCC
>VBAB01000333.1 GCA_005888525.1 Alphaproteobacteria bacterium | reverse complement strand
GGTCGGCGCTCCCCCGGCGAGTGCGTCACGCTCGGACTGCGGCCCGAGGAGGTGCGCATTCGCGGCGTAGAGGCGGGCTCGCCCAACGCCGTTCCGGTCCGCGTCGAGGTTCTGGACTTCCTCGGCGCCTTCTGTCGCGCGACCCTGCGGCCGACAGCCGCCAGCGATCTGGTCGTGCGCTCCGACTTCTCGGCCAATGCCATGCGCGACCTCGGCATCAAGGAAGGTCAGACGCTGACGATCGGCTTGCCCGCAGAGTCGCTACGCGTCTTCGACGGCGTCACGGAGCCCGGCGCATGACCCTTGCGCTCGGGCTGCGGTCGACTCGCCGGCTCTCGGCCGAGGACATCGTGATGCGCGCCGCTATCCTGGCGCTGGTCGCATTCCTGCTGATCGCTATTGCCTTGCCGCTCGCCGCGCTGTTCTCCAAGAGCTTCCAGGATGGCGACGGGCGCTTCGTCGGCTTTGTCAACTATGTCCGCTACGTCTCGACCCCGGCGCTGGTTGCCTCGCTGTGGAACAGCTTCTGGGTCGCGGCGCTGTCCACCGCGATCGTCGTGCCGCTGGCCTTCCTCTACGCCTATGGCCTCACCCGCACGTGCCTGCGCGCCAAGGGCTTCTTCCTGGCCGTCGCCCTGCTGCCGCTGTTTGCGCCCTCGCTGCTGTCCGCCATCTCGCTGATCTACATCTTCGGCAACCAGGGCTTCTTGAAGAGCTGGCTGCTGGGCGGCAGCGTGTACGGGCCGATCGGCATCGTGCTGGCGCAGGTGTTCTATTGCTTCCCGCATGCACTGATGATCCTCATTACCGCGCTCTCCCTGGCCGACGGTCGGCTCTACGAGGCGGCCGAGGCGATGGGCACGCCCGGCCGGCGCGTCTTCCTCACGGTGACCTTGCCTGGCGTGCGTTACGGTCTGATCTCGGCCGTGTTCGTCGTCTTCACCCTGGTCGTGACGGATTTCGGTATTGCCAAGGTCATCGGCGGCCAGTTCAACGTGCTGGCGACCGATGCCTACAAACAGGTGATCGGCCAGCAGAACTTCGAGATGGGCGCGGTCGTCGGCTTCGTCCTGCTGGTGCCGGCGGTGATCGCCTTTGTCCTCGACCGGCACATGCAGCGCCGGCAGGTGGCGCTGCTCTCGGTCCGGGCCGTGCCGCTGCAGCCGCGTGCCAGAGCGCCGAAGGATGCGGCTTTCACGGCGTACTGCCTCCTCGTTGGCGGCCTCATCGCTGCCGTGCTCGGCGTTGCGGTATGGGCGTCCTTCGTGACCTACTGGCCCTATAACCTCACCCTCACGCTCAAGAACTACAACTTCGAGGATTTCGAGCCGAACGGCTATGGGCCCTACTTCGCCTCGCTGCAGATGGCGGCGTTGGCCGCGGTTGCGGGCACGGCTATCGTCTTCACCGGCGCCTACCTGGTCGAGAAGGGCCAGGGGTTCCGTGCCTGGCGCGCGCTCGCGCACCTGCTCGCCATGCTGCCGATGGCGGTGCCGGGATTGGTGCTCGGGCTCGGCTACGTCTTCTTCATCAATGCCAAATGGAATCCGCTGGGGGTGTTCTATGGCACCATCCCGCTGCTCGCCGTCAACTCGATCGCACATTTCTATACGACGGCGCATATCACGGCGGTGACGGCCCTGAAGCAGATCGACAGCGAATTCGAGGCCGTCTCCGCCTCTCTGAAGGTGCCGTTCTACCGCACCTTCGCCCGCGTTACCGTGCCGATCTGCATGCCGGCCATCCTCGACATCGCCGTCTACATGTTCGTCAATGCGCTGACCACCGTATCTGCCGTCATCTTTCTCTATGGCGCCTCCAACAAGCTCGCCTCGATCTCCGTGGTGCACATGGACGAGGCGGGCGCGACAGCAGCTGCGGCGGCGATGGCGACGCTGATCGTCCTGACTGCGCTGGCGGTGAAGGTGCTGCATCTCGTGCTCGACCGGCTGGTGTTCGGCAAGCTGCAGGCCTGGCGCCGACGCTAGTCATCCCGGTGCTTGCTTGCCCTTGGACTTGTTCCAAGGGTCATCGGGATCCATTGTGCTGCTAGCTCCGGCCGTCGTAGGTGGCTGGATACCGGAGACAAGCCCCGGTATGACAACAAACGCGCTTGGTTCGGCTCAATGCACCGCAGGAAGCGAATGCCGCCGACTGACAGAAAAACGGCCACACGCGGTGTCCCCCAATCCGAAGGTGATACCAACCTCACAGGAGCACGCGCGGCTTGGCAGGCGCGTGCGCTCGACGCCGAGACGAGCGCCCTGCTGGCCGAGGACGAGCGCTATTTCCTGCGCCAGTCGGTGTCGACGCCATGTCTCAATACGATCGCCAAAGCCGAGGGCATCTTCCTCGAAGACACCGCCGGCCGCCGCTACATGGACCTCCACGGCAACAATGTGCATCACATCGGCTACGGTCATCCGCGCCTGAAGCAGGCGATCGCCGAGCAGATGGATGCGCTGCCCTTTGCGCCGCGCCGCTACGCCTGCGAACCGGCCATCGCGCTGGCGCGCAAGCTCAGCGAGATATCACCGTTCGGACCGGCGAAGGTGCTGTTCACGACAGGCGGCTCGGACGCAATCGAGGTTGCCGTCAAGATTGCCCGCGCGGCAACCGGCCGACACAAGACCCTGTCGTTCTGGGATGCCTTCCATGGGGCGGGCGTTGGCGCGTCGGCTTTGTCGGGTGAGGCGCTGTTCCGCTCCGGTCCCGCGGCGCCGATGGTGGCAGGTGCGGTGCATGTCGCTCCCTTCGGCAGCTATCGCTGCCCCTACGGAACCACGAGTGCCGAGGCCTCGGCCGACGCTTGCGCGCGCATGATCGAGTACGTGCTCGAGCGCGAGGGCGATATCGCCGCGCTCGTTGCGGAGCCGATCCGAGCCGTGCCTTACGTGCCGCAGGCCGGCTTCTGGGCACGCGTACGCGCCGCCTGCAACCGCCACCGCACGCTTCTCATCTTCGATGAGATCCCCGCCGGCCTCGGCCGGACGGGGCGCATGTTCGCCTGCCAGCACGACGGGGTAGAGCCGGACATCCTCGTCCTCGGCAAGGCGCTGGGCGGCGGCATTCTGCCGATCGCGGCGGTGCTGGCACGGCGGGAGCTCGACGTGGGCGCCGATTGGGCTTTCGGCCACTACACACACGAGAAGAACCCGGTCACTACACGCGCTGCGCTGACCACCATCGAGATCATCGAGGACGAAGGCCTGGCGGAGAACGCGGCCCGCATCGGCATGGTCGCGCTGG
Organism: Alphaproteobacteria bacterium; assembly: GCA_005888525.1. GTDB lineage: Bacteria > Pseudomonadota > Alphaproteobacteria > Rhizobiales > Hyphomicrobiaceae > AWTP1-13. The sequence continues at coordinate 1,203 of VBAB01000333.1, read as the reverse complement.
AGCGGCTCGATCAGCTCAAGGCGCGCACGCAGGCGATCGGCGATGTCAGGGGGCGCGGCCTGCTGCTCGGTATCGAGCTCGTGCGCGATCGGGGCACCAAGGAGCCCGACAACGCGCTGGCGGAGGCCGTCCTGTATGCCGCCCTCGACCGCGGCCTCTCCTTCAAGACCACGATGGGCAATGTGCTGACTCTGACGCCGCCACTGACCATTACCGAGGCGCAGATGCTGGCGGCGCTCGACATCATCGCCGGCTCAATCGAGGCTGCGCAGGCGACGATCCGCTGCGATTAACCTGCCGCCGGCAGATGACCCTTTGTCATCCAGACACAGCGCCAATGTAGGGGCGCCGGATGATGCCTTCAGTCCGTCTCGATGGGCAACGAGGCATCCTTCGCCCATTCCCCCATCGAGCCGTCGTAGAGAGTGAGATTGTCGTAGCCCAGCTGGTGCAGCAGAAACAGATCGATGGTGGCGGAGATGCCTCCGCCACAATAGCAGATCACGTTTCGGTCCTTGGTCACGCCCTGCGCCTGGAACTTCGCTGCCGCGTCTCCAAGCGTGGTGAGGCCCTTGGTCTTCGCATCCACGAGCGTTGCGGCGGAAACATTGACGCTGCCTGGCACGCGCCCCGGCCGGCCGTATCGGCTCGGCTCCAGCCCCTTGTGAAACTGGGGTCCGAGCGCATTGACGATCACCGTGCTTGGGTCATCGAGCGCGGCCACGACGGCGTTCTTGTCTACGAAGAAGCCCGGTCGCGGCATGGCATCGAACTTGGTCGACGGGTAGCCCTTCGCCTGGCCACTCTCGATCGTCAGCCCTTCCGCTTTCCATTTGTCGAAGCCGCCGTCGAGAACGGCGGCGGCATCGAAGCCGAGAGATCTCAGCATCCACCAAAAGCGCGTCGCCCACATCATGCTGCCGATGCTGTAGAGCACCACGCGTGAGCCCTTGCCGATGCCGTGGCGGCCGAACGCGGCTGCGAGTTGCGCCGTATCGGGCATCATGAAGCGCAGTCGCGTGGTCGGATCGGAGAACTCGCCTTGCAAATCGAGGAAGTTGGCGCCGGGAATATGCGCTTCCTCGAATGTGCGAACCCCCGGTACGGCGATATAGGGGTCTTCGCTCCCGGCGGGCGTCGGCTCCAGATAGGTCGTGCAATCGTAGAGTCTCAGGTCGGGTTGACCCAGCACGCTCGCCAATT
>VBAB01000332.1 GCA_005888525.1 Alphaproteobacteria bacterium | reverse complement strand
GGTCATGGCTCTCCACCGTGATGTCGGCGTTGGCATAGACCGGATAGCGCGTCTCCATCAGCTGGCGCATGACGCCTTCGGGGTCCTTCTCCAGCAGCGGGCGGTTGTTTCTCTTGAGCACGCGACGCAGGAGCAGCGACAGCTCCGCCTTGAGCCAAATCGAGATGCCGCCTTGGCGGATGTTCTCCTGCGTCTCCGCCACCATGAACGCGCCGCCGCCGGTCGCCAGCACCAGCGGGCCGGAGCGCAGCAGGCGCGCGATCACCTTGCGCTCGCCGTCGCGGAAATAGGGCTCGCCATGGTCCTTGAAGATGTCGGTGATGGGCTTGCCGGCCGCCCGCTCGATCTCCTCGTCGGCGTCGACGAAGGGAAGTTCGAGGCGCGCGGCGAGCCGGCGCCCGACCGCCGACTTGCCGCTGCCCGGCATGCCGACGAGCACGATCGAGCGCGTGCCGAGGCGGGCGCGGATGCTGCGGACAGCCTCGGCCTGCGCCTCTTCGGTTTTGCCTCGTGCGCCGAATCGGATCATGTCTTCCTCATGTTACCTCGCCGGGTGGGTCGCCGGTGGCCACTCCAGGTCCCCGACCCCTCGAGGTCTTGGGGACGTGCCGGCATGGCAGACGGAGCCGCCGTCTTGCCCGCTCCCGGCGGTACGACATAATGGCGTCACCTTGAGTCTGGACCATACCTGGCAAGGAGCAGCTTCGCCATATGCCAAGCCTCTTTCGGTTTCTCGTGGTAGCGGGAATCATGGGCGCGGTTGTCTTCGGCGGGCTGTACGCGATGTCCGTGTTCTTCGAGCCCGTGCCGAAGGAGACAGCTACGCCCGTGCCCGGCGTCAAGGTCCGTCGCTAGCGTGTCGCTAGCCCCTTCACTCCGGCCCGACGTCGAACGTCCATGCGCGCCGCCCGACACACCGTCGCAATGAGCGGGGCCCTGCTGGGTCTGGCGCTTGGCTATGCACCATGCCCCGCGGCTTTGGCCGAGGACAGCTGGAGCCCCTTCAAGTCGAATGCCGAGCGCCCCGGCGACCGCCGGCCGCGGCCCAGCGAGGCGACCACTCCGGTGCCGCCGGAGCCCGTATACGAGCGCGCGCCGGGCTCGGCCGGTCCGCCGTCCGCGCCGTGGGCCTCACCCCGCGGCGGTGCGGTCGAGAGGAGCGAGCTTGCGCCGATCATGGCGCCCGACGCCTCCGGGCTGCCGCTCGAGCTGTGGCGCTCACTCGACCTCAAGTCGCTCGAGGAGCTGCTGGCGGGCCTCGAGCTGCCGCCGCGCTCGCCGGCGCTGCATCAACTGTGGCGGCGCATGCTGCTGTCGTCGGCGACCCCGCCGGCGGGCGCGTCCAACCCCGAGCACTTCCTCGCGCTGCGCCTGGAGGCCCTCTACCGGTCCGGGCTGCTCGCCGACATGGAGAAGTTGCTGAGCGAAAATGCCACGCCCGGCCCCGTCGTGCAGACGCTGCGCGCCCGGCTGGACATCGGGCTCGGCCGGCGCGATGCCGGCTGCCAGGCGGTCGCGACGCTGGCGGCGCCGAGCTCCGGGCTGCCCGGGCGCCTCAAGGGCGAGACGCAGCTGCTGGCCGGCTACTGCGCGGCGGCCGCCAACGATGCACAAGCCGCAGGTCTCGCTGCCGATCTGGCCCGCGAGGAAGGCATCGAGGCCGAGCTGCCTCTGGCAGTGCTGACGGGCTTCGCTACCAGTACCAAGCCGAAGCTGGCGCTGCCCGCACGCGTCCTGCTGCTCGATTACCGCTTCCTGGAGCTGTTGGGCCCGGTCAACGCCTCCCAGATCTTCGACAAGGCCGAGCCGGCGCTGCTTTCCGTGCTGGCCGCTGAGCCCAAGACCGAGGCGCGGCTGCAGATCGCCGCGGCGGAGGCGGCGCTGCGGCTGAACGCGCTGACGCCGGAGGCCATGGCGGCGGTCTATCGCCGGCAGCCGCTGGCCGGTAGCGCCGAGCCATCGGCACACTCCGCCGATCCGCTGTTGCGGCGCGCCCTCTACTTCCAGGCGGTCGAGGCGGCGCGCACGCCGGTGCAGCGGCTGCGTTTCCTGCGTGCCATCATCGATGATGCCCGCAAGTCCGGCGCTCTTCTGCAGACGGCGCGCGCGATAGCTCCGCTGGCGGCCGATCTGCAGCCATCGCCCGACGTTGCCGCGTTCGCCGAAACCGGCCTCGAGATCGCGCTTCTCTCCGGTCAGTTCGAACAGGCACGCCGCTGGGCCGAGAATGCCCGCCTGCCGCATTGGCTGGCGCTGATCGATGTCGCCGATCCCGATCGGCGCGGCGGGCGGCCACCGGCGCTGGCGGCAATCGAGGAGCTGGCCGTCCGCGGCCGGCTCGGCGCCGAGACGCTGCACCGGCTGGCCACCGTGCTCGACGCACTCGACATCGATGTGCCGATCGGGCTGTGGGACACGGCGAGCCGGACGCCGCAGCCGGCGACCGGGCACCTGCCCGAGACAGGCGTGCTGGCCGAGCTTGCGCAGTCGGCCAAGCGAGGAGACGCGGGCCGCACCATCCTACTCGTCATGCGCACGCTGGGGCCTGCTGGCCCCGAAGGCGCCAACGTGCTGGCGCTGGGCGACGCGGTACGGGCCTTGAAACGCATCGGGCTCGAGGCCGATGCCCGCCGGCTGGCGCTGGAGGCGCTGATCGCGGCCTGGCCGCGCACCGCCGGCAACTGACGAGGCGGGGGGTATGAGAAGCGCAGCGGGGCAGCATCAGCATCTGGAGGCATTCCTCGAGATGCTCGCGGCCGAGCGTGGCGCGGCCCAGAACACGCTGCAGGCTTACCGGCGTGATCTCGAGGACTTCCTGGCCTTCCTGGAGCAGCGGGCCAAGTCGCTCGCCGCCGTCGCGCCGGCCGAGATCGGCGCCTACCTGCGCGTGCTGTCCGAGACAGGGCTGGCGCCGGCATCGCGAGCGCGCCGACTCTCTGCGATCCGCCAGCTGTTCAAGTTCCTGATCGCCGAAGGGGTGATGGCCGAGGACCCGGTGCTGGGTTTTGCCGGACCCAAGCAGGGCCGTCCGCTGCCCAAGACGCTCTCGGTGGCGGAGGTCGATCGCCTGATCGAGACGGCGCGCCTGCGCACGCAGCGCACCAGGGGCCGCGACCGCGTGCGCGCGCTGCGCCTGCATGCGCTGATCGAGACGCTCTACGCCACCGGCCTGCGCGTGACCGAGCTGGTGACGCTGCCGCGCTCGGTGCTCACCGGCGACGGGCGCGTGCTGACCGTCAAAGGCAAGGGCGGACGCGAGCGCATCGTCCCCCTCACGCCGGCGGCGCGCGCCGCGCTCGACCGCTATCTCAACGTCGGCCGGGAGAAGGACGACGACGTCGCGCCGATGATCGCGACACGTTGGCTGTTCGCCTCGCGCAGCGCCGAAGGCCATCTGACGCGTCAGCGGCTGGCCCAGGAGCTCAAGGAGCTCGCCACCGCGGCCGGCCTCGATGCCGAGCGCGTCTCGCCTCACGTCCTGCGCCACGCGTTCGCCAGCCATCTGCTCGATCGCGGCGCCGACCTGCGCTCGGTGCAGCAGCTGCTCGGCCACGCCGACATCTCCACGACGCAGATCTACACCCACGTGCTGGAAGAGCGGCTGAAGAAGCTGGTGCTCGAGCACCATCCGCTGGCGACGCGCAAGGTTTGATGATCTATCGCGAGAGATGCGCCCCGAGCGCCCTCCAGTACCCGAACTGCGCAAGACCCACCTCAAAGGCTTCACTTCATGGTGGCACTAGAATAAAAGGCGCTGAGATGCGCCTTGCCGGGACCGCAACCGAAGCGAGCGGCTCTATCTCTATCTGCGGCGACCAAGGGCTCCCGGTTGTTGCGCCTGACGAGAGGCGCTCGAGGAATGCTCGATGCTGAAGCTGGATGGACAGAAACTTGACGACGGCCGCTGGTTCACTGGTTCCGTCGAACGGAATAAGGACCCGATCCTCAACCTGCTAAAGCGAGTGCTCCCCCATACCGGTCTTATTCTGGAAATCGGCAGCGGTACCGGACAACATGTGGCACATTTTGCTAAAGCGTTGCCGGAACTCACTTGGCAGCCAAGCGATCCGGATGATGAGTTTCGCGACTCAATCCGGTCGTGGACGAAGTTGGACAACCGCGGCAATGTGCGCGCACCCATCGATCTTGAGGTTTGCAGATTTCCTTGGCCGGTGACGCGCGCTGATGCGGTGCTGTGCGTTAACATGATCCATGTCGCTCCGTGGGCAGCCACGCAAGCATTATTTTCGGGCGCGAAATGCGTGTTGGATTGGGGAGGACTCTTGATCCTGTATGGGCCCTATCTAAGATTTGGCCGCCATACCGCCGCAAGCAATGAGGCATTCGACGCTCAGTTGCGAGCCACCGATCCCTCCTGGGGTTTGCGGAATCTCGAAAAGGTCGTCGAGATCGCGGATCAGGCTGGCTTCAGACTCGCGGAGGTTGTCGAGATGCCTGCCAACAATTTTGGTGTCGTGCTTCTAAGCGATACACATACGTAAGATACCTCCATGCACCTTGGCGGCCCAACACGTCCTCCGCGGTACGCACTGCGTGGCCGCATCAAGAAATGACCTCTGGGGTCAATAGGCGAACTTATCTTCAAGCGTGTCATGTCTGCTTGTTCCGAATGCAGACATTTCTACGACCGGCAAGGACCCCTCCTACTGGAACCATCCTGACACCCATTTACAGGCAGTCAACGAACGGGATGGTCAATATGGTGGGCGCTGCAGGGATTGAACCTGCGACCTCTCCCGTGTGAAGGGAACGCTCTCCCGCTGAGCTAA
>VBAB01000331.1 GCA_005888525.1 Alphaproteobacteria bacterium | reverse complement strand
CCTCAGGCATCAATCTGCTCCGTCACGGGACTTGTAGACCGAATGAAGGGAGGCCCGTAGGGGAGCCAGTTAGACAATTGCCCCGGATACACGAAAGCGGTTGTGAGACTTGGAAGAGTAGCCATCCGAAGCATTTGGCCAACCGCCAGCCGGCCTCCGACGTGCTCGGCAACGCTGCTGACGATGAACTGGTTCAGGCTGACATCCTCATGGGCGGCCATATGCGCAGCCCTCCGGTGCAGATCCCTGCCCAGTCGCACGACAAGCTTGCCGCTGAAGCCCCCGCCCTCGATCGGTTCAGGGACATGCTGCCCCCTAGCGATAGTGGCTTCCAGCCAGCTTTCTGCGACATTCTCTAGGCTCGCGAGTGCTTCCGCAGCCGTGTCGCCGGTCGCAATGCATCCCGGAAACTCCATGATTTCTGCCCGAAACGTGCCGTCGGGTTCAGGCACGACCACACGACCGTATGGCCGCTTAAGGTATTCACCCGGTGCCGCCGCTGACATCTGTCTCTCCGTCGTCGCGCTCGTCATCTTCTCCTGATCGAGCCGTTTTTCCCACGCAAACACATCGTGTTCGAGCTGATCTAAGATGTTTCTCCGGGTACCAATGGGTAGGTCCCTTCCTCCATGATGAGGAATTGCAAGTGGAAAAAGCTCATTAAATTCCAAGCTTTCCCACGTTGGTTCTTTGCCGCGCTTGACCTGTTTTCGCCCAAGGCGGCTTGCCAAGCTTTCAAGGTCGGCGGCCTTCGCCTGTGAACGGCGAAAGCTAGCTAGCTCCTGCTTGAGCTTTGCTAATTTTCTTGGCGTCATAGTACTACAGATGATACCGCATGCGAATCAAAAAATGGAGTCCTTCTTCTGCAAACTATGCAAGGCAGGAATTGGTGTTGCATGTCGACTCCCATGCGCCACTCGGTACTTGGTTGACTTGTTCCTTTTTTGTTCTTATAATCCAATCGCGACTTGAATATCAATCCGATCCGGTCAAGCCTCTGATTTCACATGCGTTCTATCCAAAGAAAAACGCTTCCTCCCGCGCCAGACGCGCGCGGCGCCCTCCTCCCTTGGGGTGAGGGGGCCGGGGGGCATAAGATCGGCTATGGGGTCAGACGAGACGAAGTGGCGTACCGAGGGTCTGACCCCATTCCTCTCCCTTCGTCGGCTCGGCTGGAGGATTTGCTTCCGCGCCATCGAGATACTGTGAAAGCCGCGCGCATCGCGGCCCTACGGCGCGGCATGGCGAAGCTGGAGCGCGCGCATCCGGGGCCGCCGGCGCACCTGTCGCTCGGCGTGCCGCAGATGCATGCCCATCTCCCTGGTCCCGGCCTCGCCTGCGGCGTGCTGCACGAGATCGCCGCGACGGTCCATGGCGACCGTCCGGCGGCGTTCGGTTTCCTCTTCGCCTCGACGGCTGTAGCGCTGCGGTTGCGTCCCGGCTTCGCCGTGCTCGTCGCTCAACGGCGCTGCCTGGCGGATTTCGGCACGCCCTATGGCCACGGGCTCGTCCAACTCGGCCTCGATGCCGGTCGCCTGCTGCTGGTAGAGACGAAGAGCGACAAGGACGCGCTGTGGGCGCTCGAGGAGGCGCTGCGATCACCAGCGCGACCGGCCATGGTCGTCGGCGCCATCGCGGGTGGTCTCGATCTGACCACGAGCCGCCGGCTGAACCTTGCCGCCGCCACCCATGCCACGCCGCTCGTGCTCCTACGCAGCTCCAGCGCGACCAGCACGAGCGCCGCGGCCACGCGCTGGCGCATCGCCTCCGCACCGGCGGCCCTCGACCGCTTCGGCGCGTTCGCGCACCCGCGATGGCATGTGGCGCTGGAGCGCTGCCGCAACGGACGTACGGGCCAGTGGCTTATCGAGTGGGACCATGTCGCGCATCGTTTCTGTTTGGTTGAGGGCGTGGCCGATCGCGCGCCTGCTGAGCGTTCCGGCATCCGGCTCGCCGGCTGACACGCTGGATCAGCGCCGGCCGCTGGTGCTCATTGCCCCGGGCAAGGGCGGTGCACGCATCGTCTCGCTCAACCGGGCCGCCCGAGCCGGCGGCCTCGTGGAGGGAGAGCTTCTCTCCAACGCCCGCTCCAAGGTCCGCGAGCTGCAGACACGCGATGCCGACCCTACCGCCGATGCGGCCGCCTTGCGCCGGCTGGCGCTCTGGTGCCTGCGCTATACGCCCATAGCGGCACCTTGGGACGAGTCGAGCGGCGCCGACGGGTTGTTCCTCGACATCACGGGCTGTGCGCATCTGTTCGGCGGGGAGGAGCGGCTGCTGGCCAATCTGAGCACCCGCCTCAGGGCCTTCGGGCTTTTCCCGCGCACGGCGATCGCCGATACGGCGGGGGCTGCCTGGGCGGTTGCCCGTCATGGCGCGAGGGACGCCACCATCGTTGCCTCGGGCGACGAGAGGGCGGCCCTGCAAGCCCTGCCACTCGCCGCGCTCCGCCTCGGCGAGGATGGCCTGCTTCTCATGCGCCGGCTGGGCCTGCGCCGGATCGGCGAGGTGATGCACCAGCCGCGCGCGCCCTTTGCCGCGCGCTTCCAGGCGGAGCTCCTGCGCCGGCTCGACCAGGCGCTGGGGCATGCGCCGGAGCCGCTGGTGCCCGTGGTGGAGCCACCGGTCTATCGCGCGCAGGCCGCCTTCGTCGAGCCGATCATGGCCCAGGAGCACGTGCTGGAGGCGGCAACGCAACTGCTCGAGGCTCTCGCCCGCGACCTGGAGCGCGATGCCGTCGGCGCCCGCCTGCTGCGGCTGCTGTTGTTCCGAGTCGTGTCGAAGACGCGTCTCTTGAACGATGCAGAGGTGGTGTCGCTGGACCTGGGGCTGGCGGCACCGAGCCGGGATGCCCGGCATATCGCCCAGCTGATCGGCCTGCGTCTCCATCGTCTCGGGAGCGAGCTCGAAGCCGACTTCGGCTTCGAGGCGGCGGCCGTGCACGTGCTGGTTGCCGAGAGCCTGGCTGAGCGCCAGGACCGACTTGCCGTCGGCGAAGCCAACATCCCGCCCGAGGAGCTGGCGCGGCTGATCGACCGGCTGCAGCAGCGCCTTGGCAGAGGCGCCGTGCGGCAGCTGCATCCCCGGCAGAGCCATATCCCCGAGCGCGCCGTGCGCGCGCGGCCTGCCGCCGCTTCTCGCCGTTCTTCTCCCTCTCCCCGTTCTTCACGGGGAGAGGGTCGGGGTGAGGGGCAGGTGCTTGCTCCGGCGCTTGTAGCTGCCCCTCACCCTAACCCTAACCCTCTCCCCACTGAAGAGTGGGGAGAGGGGGCCCCCATGCCTGCCCGCCCGCTGCTCCTGCTGGAGCGCCCCGAGGCGGCCGACGTGCTGGCGGTGGTGCCCGACGGCCCGCCGCGGCATTTCCGCTGGCGCGGCGTGCTGCATCAGGTGGCCGAGGCGCAAGGCCCGGAGCGCATCACGCCGGAGTGGTGGCGCCGGACGGCCGAGCGGACGCGCGATTATTACGTGGTTGAGGATGTGGAGGGGCGCCGTTTCTGGCTCTACCGTGCCGGCCTCTACGGGCGAGGCGGCCCCACCCCGCAATGGTTCGTACACGGGGTGTTCGGATGAGGCGCGGTGTCATCCCGGAATTTCGTGCAGCGAAATATCCGGGACCCAGGGCCAGATTGCACGCGCGCCTTGCCAGGCCCCTGGGTCCCGGCTCTCCGCGCATGCGCGCTCCGGCCGGGATGACAGCCGAGGCACAATCAGCCGCCGATTTTCTCTCTCGCCGCCTGGGCCAGAAAGGCGGAGCGCGTGAGGCCTCTCGCGGCAGCAGCAGCATCGATCCGATCGACCAGTGCCTTGTCGAGCGAGATATTGAGCCGCACCGTCCGACCGGCATCGGCAAGCAGGGGAACGGCGAACAGCACGGCTCCGGTCTCAACGGACGCGGCCACATCCTCCTCGAGCAGAACCTCGTCTATGGAACGTGCCGGGGAAACTCGTCGGCCTGCGCTCTCGACAGCCTCCACATGTTGACGCAGCGCCACCGCAGCATTCGCGACTGCCTCTTCCACCGTGTCGCCAGCCGAGAAGCATCCCTCGACGTCCGGGAGCCATACGCCGAAGGCGCTGTCCGGCTCTTTCTCGATGACAGCTACGTAATGCATCGGCATCGCTGCGGCACTCCGCGTCACAGTTCAAAGACGTTAGCCAAACTTATCAGCCGCTCAACGGTCATCCCGGACTTTATGCCCGGGATCCATCGTGCCGCAGATTGCACACGGCAGCGGTCTTGCACAATCGATACGAGCGGCACTCGTGGAGGGCTGGGTCCCGGGGACAAGCCCCGGGATGACACCCTGGGGTGGTGTCAATGACCGCCTTCGCGGAGCTGGTGGCGGCCACCAACTTCTCGTTCCTGCGCGGGGCGGCGCATGCGCACGAGATGGTCGGCCGGGCGGCTGAGCTGGGACTCGACGCCATCGGCATCGCCGACCGCAATACGCTGGCCGGCGTGGTGCGCGCGCATCGGGCGGGGAAAGAGCACAAGATCCGCTGCCTCGCCGGCACACGCCTCGTCCCCGGCGCGGAGGCAGGGGCAAGCACCACCGACGGGTTCGAGGCGGTCTGCTATCCCACCGACCGCGCGGCTTACGGGCGGCTGTGCCGCCTGCTCACGGCAGGCAACCGGCGCGCCATCAAGGGCCAGTGCGAGTTCAAGTTCGAGGAGATGGTCGCCGCAAGCGAGGGCCAGATCCTCATCGCCATCCCGCCGCGGCAACTCACGCGAATTTTCGGCGAGCGCCTGCGCACGCTCGCTGCTGCCGCGCCAGGCCGCACCTACCTCGGCGCGATGTTCGCCTACGACGGCAACGAGCGCCGTCGACTCGGCGAGCTGGCCGCGCTCGCGGGCGAGATGCGCACCCCTTTGGTCGCCACCAACGACGTCGTCTATCACCACCCCGATCGCAAGCCGCTGGCCGACGTGCTCGCCTGCATCCGCGAGAAATGCACTATTTTCCACGCCGGCTACCGCCTCGAGGCCAACGCCGAGCGGCACCTGAAGCCGGGCGCCGAGATGGCGCGCCTGTTCGCGCAGTATCCCCAGGCGGTCGCCCGCTCGCTCGAGATCGTCTCGCGCGTCCAGTTCAGTCTCGACGAGCTCGCCTACGAGTACCCCGACGAGCCGGTGCCGCCGGGCAAGACCCCGCAAGCCTATCTGGAGGAGCTGACCTGGGCGCAGGCTGCGGAGCGCTATCGCGAAGGCGTGCCGGACAAGGTGCGCGCGCTTCTCGCCAAGGAGCTGGAGCTGATCGCCAGGCTCGACTACGCGCGCTATTTCCTCACCGTCTACGACGTCGTGCGCTTCGCCCGCAGCCAGGCCATCCTGTGCCAGGGCCGCGGCTCGGCCGCCAACAGCGCGGTGTGCTTCTGCCTCGGCATCACCGGCGTCGATCCCACCGAGATCGACCTGCTGTTCGAGCGCTTCATCTCCGCCGACCGGGGCGAGCCGCCCGACATCGACGTCGATTTCGAGCACGAGCGGCGCGAGGAGGTGATCCAGTATCTCTACGCCCGCTACGGCCGCGAGCGCGCCGCCATCTGCGCAACCGTCATCCACTACCGCCCGCGCATGGCCATCCGCGAGGTGGGCAAGGCCATGGGCCTGAAGGAGGACGTGACGGCCGGCCTCGCCGGCCTGATCTGGGGCGAGGGCGACGGTGAGATCCCCGACAAACATATCATCGAGGCCGGGCTCGACCCCGCCAATCCGGAGATCCGCCAGGCAATCGGCCTGGCGCGCCAGCTGCTGGGCTTCCCGCGCCACTTGTCGCAGCACGTGGGCGGCTTCGTGCTGACGCGCGCGCGGCTCGACGAAACCGTGCCGATCCACAACGGCGCCATGCCGGACCGCACCTTCCTCGAGTGGGACAAGGACGACATCGACACGCTCGGCATGCTGAAGGTGGACGTGCTGGCGCTCGGCATGCTCACGGCCATCCGCAAGAGCTTCGAGCTGATCGAGCGCCATTATGGCCGCAGCCTTTCGCTTGCTACCGTGCCGCGCGACGATGCGGCGGTTTACGAAATGCTGTGCAGGGCCGACTCGGTTGGCGTGTTCCAGGTCGAGTCCAGAGCGCAGATGTCGATGCTGCCGCGCCTGAAGCCCGCCTGCTTCTACGATCTCGTCATCGAGGTGGCGATCGTGCGTCCCGGCCCCATCCAGGGCGACATGGTGCACCCCTACCTGCGCCGGCGCGACGGGCGCGAGCCAGTGGACTATCCGTCCCCTGCGCTGGAGGCGGTGCTGGCCAAGACGCTGGGCGTGCCGCTGTTCCAGGAGCAGGCGATGCAGATCGCCATCGTCGGCGCCGGCTTCACGCCCGACGAGGCCGACAAGCTGCGCCGCGCCATGGCCACCTTCCGCCACGTCGGCACCATCCACACCTTCCGCGAGAA
>VBAB01000330.1:11573-12579 GCA_005888525.1 Alphaproteobacteria bacterium | reverse complement strand
GGAAGCCAACATCACGCAGAAAAACATGACCCCGGAGCAGGCGGTAGAGGTCGCCGTCAACGGCATCAAGACCATCTTCGATCGCTTCCGGATCGGCTGAGGCGCCCAAGCGGAGGGCGGCATCGCGGGCGCCCATCGCCTGGCGCGTCGGGCTTGTGGCCCTGTTCCTTTCCCCGTCGAGGAGCGATAAGGTCCAACTCATGGCCATGTCGATACAGCATGCTGCGCCGGCAGCACCTGATGCGGGACGCATTGGCGGAGGCATACTCGCCCTCGCCGAGGGCAAGCTTTACGCTTTGCAGAATTCTTTTGCGCTCGACGGTCGCGTCAGCTCCTATCCCGGTAGTGCGCGCGGCTATTCGGTGGCGAACAGCTACCTGCTGACCGAGACCGACGCAGCGCTTCTAATCGATACCGGCTTCGGCAAGGATGAGCCCGTGATCCGCGCTCAAATCGAGACGCTGATTGCGCCTGCCCTCCCGCTGTCGATGTTCCCGCTGCGGCTCAACGAGTTCATGTCCATCAACAACGTCGAGGCATTCGCAGCGCATTTCAACGTCGAGCAGTGCTACACCAGCAACGTCGACGCTGCGCTGTGGTTCGATTTTGGCGCCAAGGCGGACGGTCGCAGCATTCTGGAGTCGATGCGGATCACGGCCGTCACCCGGGCGGACACCATTGAGATCGGCAAGACGGGCCGGCCAATCGACGTCATGCAGGCGCCGATCCGGCTGATTGCCACGCGCTGGCTATACGACCGCGCCACGCGCACGCTGTTCAGCTCTGACCTGTTCACCCACGTGTGGCGCGATCACGCGCACGGGCCGTGGGTCGTTACCGAGGAGGCCGACAGCACGACCGCGCGCGACCTGCGCTCGTTCATGCTCAATACGCGCTACTGGTGGCTGGAGGGCGCACCCACCGACCAGATCCGGCGCGGCATCGGCGAGGTGTTCGACAAGTTCGACGTCGAGACCATCGCACCCGGCTACGGCTGCATCCTGCG
>VBAB01000330.1:6160-11486 GCA_005888525.1 Alphaproteobacteria bacterium | reverse complement strand
AGAATGGCTGGCAAGATGCCGCGCGAGATCGCCCCCGGCGTATTCTGGATCGGTGACTGCCTGGCGCAGCGCCACAAGGGCAAGACCTATCACGGCTACAACGCCGCCTACCTGATCGCCGGCGAGACGGCGTCGTGCCTGGTCGAGACCGGACATCCCAAAGATTTCCCAGTCATCGAGCGACACATGGGCGAGCTCTTCGCGCGCGGTGTGCCGGCGCTCAAATATCTGTTCGTCACCCACCAGGAGACCCCGCATTGCGGCGGCCTCGGGCGCGTGCTCGAGAATTTTCCCGATGCGCTACTGTGCGGCGACGTGAGCGACTATCACCTGGCATTCCCGCAATACGAACACCGCATGCGCTGGATGCACGAAGGCGACGAAATCGACCTCGGTGGTCGCAGCCTGATGGCGGTGGAGCCGGTGATCCGCGACCTCCGCACGACCTGGTGGGCATTCGAGACGCGCGAGCGCGTGCTGTTCCCGGGCGACGGGTTCGCTTACAGCCACTATCATGAGGACGGCCATTGCGGTTTGGTTGCTGAGGAAGCTACTTCGCTCGACCTGCCGGATGTGTCCTCGACGTTCGCAGACTTGGCGCTGTTCTGGACCAAGTTTGCCGACATGAACGCCTACTGCGATCGGCTCGACCTCTTGATCGAGCGGCTCGGCGTCAGAACAATTGCCCCGACCCATGGTCTGCCCATCACCGACGTAAAGGCCACCGTGCCCAAGGTGCAGGCAGGACTGAAGGCCGCGGCTCTGATGCCGGAGTCGGGAACCAACGAGAAGATCCCGGCGACCGGCGCGGGGGCGGCGCGAACGGCAGCTTGACCTGGCAGGGTCGTCTCGAGCGTAAGGCGCAATATCGCCTGAAATATAGACACGATGAGCCGGCTTCATCGAGGCAGGACGAAATGAGCCTGGCTACTCGATCACCTCATGGACAAGCTGCGGTTCGCAATTGGTGAGTGGACCTTTCCAATGTTGTCGATGCTCCCCTGCCTCCAATCCGCGTGACACCATTCAAAATCCGTCGCTCGATTGCTGCGCCCCAGCATTGCGCTAACCGCCTGAAACATCACCAGTTATCACCGATGTGTGAGCGCACCTTTTTGCGCGCGCGCAGGATGCCATATTTCGATTGCGGGCGGTGAAGTTCGCTTCGAGAAAAATTTCTTACGACCTGATATGAGACGCCGAAAATCGTTTTCGATGCCTGCGATCAGGTGCTGGCCAGCAGCGCAGCCAGCTTCGGTGACTTGGGGGCACTGCGGGGCACTGCGAGAAAAGGACGGTGCTCGAATGTCGGGTACACGCAGGAATTGGCTACTGGCGGTCATCGCGGCTTTGACGTCGACGCTAATGGTGAGTGCAGCTCATGCGCGAGGTGGCGGACACGCGCGCGCCGTTGCCCGGTCCATAACGCCGACTTCGCATACGGGAACGATGCTTGCGCCCGGGATCGGTTTCTCGGGCGTTCGTCCTGCACTGTCAGGGGCAGGCGGTACGGTGCGCGCGCCCTCTGCCGCCGTTATCACGCCGCCTGCGATGGTCGGCACGCCCCAAACCATGCAACCCCCCCTCGGCGCGAGTGCCGGAAATGGCAGCGCGTCGGCGGCGGCTGCCGCAGCAGCCCTGGCAAATTCGGGGACAGGGGCAATACCGACTCCGCCTCCACAAGGGCCCCTGCCGCCGTCTGCGATTGCAGCGCCCACGCCGGAGCTGGCCCCCATCGCGCCGCTGTCGCCGCAGCTGCCGACACAGTTCTCCACCGGCGGCGTGGTGCAGCCCAACCTGGCGCTGTCGCCGGGCCCCTCCTCGCCCGTCAGCCCCAGTGAATCTGCGCCGAGCGCACCAGGAGGAGGAGGCAAGTCGCTGGCCGACTGCATGGGGTTCTGGGATCGCGAGACGCACATGAGCAAGTCCGAGTGGAAGGCGGCTTGCGTGCGCACCATGCAGGACTATCCGACCGTGCTGCGCTGATTGGCGCAGGACCGAGCCAACTCTAGGCGACAATCGCGCATGGGTTGATCGGCTGTCGAGCCGAGCGCTGCGCGCGCGAGAAGGACCGGGCGTCACAGCCTGTTGAACAGCCTTGCACATTTGTAATCATCCGGCGGCACCCTCTGCGTCCCACCACCCACTATCTGTTCATCACGGGTCGCATCGAGGCCTGCTCGAATAGAGGGTGCAAAGGAGACAACTGTGTTCGCTCATTCAACGGAACCCGCACCGGTTGATCGGCCGACTTTGCGCACGCGAACCGGCGCGGCGATCCAACCAGGTTCAATGCCTCATCCTCACTCACGCTTGTGATCGACGGATTGCCCACCGCGCCGTCGTTCTCGCACGCCCCGATTGGGGACCTGCACTGCATGGCCGCTGGAGAGGGCCCGACGAATGCTTCCGAAACTTGCAACACAGTGGCGAATGCCAAGAGCACGAAGATGGATCTGGTGGCTGATCACGATCGGCGCGATCAGTGTCGGCTATGCCGGATGGCAGCACGTGCGGGTCGCAGGAGCAGTCGTTTCGGCGAGTCAACACCCGAGCCAAAGCCCTGCTCCCATTCATGTCGCTCCCGTGGAGCGGACGGATTTCCCGGTTGTCCTCAACGGGCTCGGCACTGTGCAGGCAACGAACACGGTCACGGTGCGCTCACGCGTGGACGGGCAGATCGAGAAGGTGGGCTTCGAGGAAGGCCAGATGGTGCGGGAAGGCGACCTCCTTGTCCAAATCGACCCAGCCCCATTCCAGGCGACCCTCAATCAAGCCATTGCAAAGCTGGCGCAGGACCAAGCCAGCCTCACCAACGGCAAGCAGGATCTCGAGCGCACCACCATCCTGTCGCGGCAGGGCAATGCCACCCAGCAACTGCTCGACCAGCGCACGGCTAACGTCGCCAGCCTGACGGCGCAAGTTCAAGCCGACCAGGCGGCTATAGACAGCGCCAGGGTCCAGCTGGCCTACACGACCATCAAATCCCCGTTGACCGGACGCGCCGGATTCCGGCTCGTGGATCCAGGCAACATCGTCCACGCGAACGACCAGACGGGCATCCTGACGATCACGCAGCTGCAGCCGATCTCGGTGGTGTTCACGGCACCGGAACAGCAGCTGCCTGCCATCAACGATGCGCTCGCGTCCGGTCCGCTGAAGGTGACGGCTTACAGCTCGGATGGAAAAAGACGATTGGGCGAGGGCACGCTGAAGCTCCTCGATAATCAGGTCGACCCGGCGAGCGGCACGATCCGGCTGAAGGCAAGCTTCGACAATCCCGACAACGCTTTGTGGCCGGGCCTTTCGGTGACGACCCGTCTGCTCGTCAGGACATTGAAGGATGTCGTCGTTGTTCCTGACGCAGCGGTGCAGCGGGGTCCGAACGGTCTCTATGCCTACGTCGTGACGCCGGCATCCAGCGCCGAGCTGCGAGACATCAAGGTGGGTCAGATCGAGGGCGGCCTGGCGCTGGTCGAGCAGGGCCTGTCGCCGGGCGAGCGCATCGTCACTTCGGGGCACTATCGCGTGCAACCTGGAGGTTCTGTGCAGGTTCTCGACGGGCAACAACGGCGCACGACAGCTCAGAAGGTCGAATGAGCATGAAAGGGAGTATTTCCGCGCCCTTCATCAAATTCCCGATCGGGACCTCGCTGGTCATGGTCGGCGTCCTGTTTGTCGGAGTGATTGCCTACCAGAGCCTGCCGGTCGCGCCGCTGCCGAAGGTGGATTTTCCCACCATCCAGGTGTCCGCTCAGCTTCCCGGCGCCAGTGCCGAGACGATGGCGTCGTCGGTCGCCCAGCCACTGGAGCGCCAGTTCGCTCAAATCCCCGGCGTCTCGCAAACCACGTCCTCCAGCGGGCTCGGCAATACCACGGTGGTGGTGCAGTTCGACCTCGATCGCAACATCGACGCGGCGGCCAACGACATTCAGTCCGCCATCAACGCCGCGAGCGGCCAGCTGCCGCGCGATCTGCCGGCTCCGCCGACCTATCGTAAGGTCAACCCGGCCGACTCTCCGATCCTGCTCCTGTCGGTGATGTCCGACGCGTTGCCTCTGACCGAGGTGGACGACAACGCCGACACCAAGCTGGCCCAGCAGATCAGCCAGATCTCCGGCGTTGGACAGGTCACCATCGGCGGCGAGCAGAAGCCGGCCATCCGTATCCAGCTCGATCCGGCCAAGCTGGTGGCAAAGAACATCTCTCTCGAGGACGTCCGCGCCCAGCTGGCAATCACGACCGTCAACACGCCCAAGGGCAATATCGACGGTGAGGTGCGCAGCTACACCATCTACGCCAACGATCAGCTCACCGTCGCGGAGAAATGGAACGACGTCATCATCGCCTACCGCAACGGCGCGCCGGTGCGCGTGCGCGATATCGGGCAGGCGGTCGCCGGCCCCGAGGATGCGAAGAAGGCGGCGTGGGCGCAGGGCAAGCGCGGCGTGTTCCTCGTCGTCTTCAAGCAGCCGGGCGCCAACGTCATCGAGACGGTCGATCGCATCAAGGAGCAGTTGCCGCGGCTGCGGGCCGCCATGCCACCCTCCATCAAGGTGGAGATCTTGAGCGACCGCACGCAGACCATTCGCGCCTCGGTGGAGGACGTCCAGTTCACCTTGCTGCTGACGATCGGCTTGGTGGTGGCCGTGATTTTCGCTTTCCTGCGTACCTTCTGGGCGACCGTTATCCCGAGCGTCACCGTTCCCCTCTCGCTACTGGGTGCGTGCGCGCTCATGTATTTGATGAGCTACAGCCTCGACAACATCTCGCTGATGGCGCTGACGATTTCCGTCGGCTTCGTGGTCGACGACGCGATTGTCATGCTGGAAAACATCGTGCGCCACGTCGAGGACGGCATGCAACCGTACGAGGCGGCGATGAAAGGTTCCGCCGAGATCGCCTTCACGATCATTTCGATCAGCGTCTCCCTGGTGGCCGTGTTCATCCCGCTGCTGCTGCTCGGCGGCATCATCGGCCGATTGTTCCGCGAGTTCGCGGTCACCACCACCATGTGCATCGCCGTGTCGGCTTTCGTGGCGCTGACACTGACGCCGATGATGGCTTCGCGCTTCCTGCGCAGCAATAAGGAGACGAGGCACAGCAGGTTCTACGACGTGACGGAACGTGGTTTCGATTGGATTCTGCGATGGTACGAGCGCGGGCTGAACCTCGTCCTGCGGCACCAGTTCGTCACGCTGTGCGTGTTCCTGGCGACGCTGGTCGGGACCGGGTATCTGTTCGTCGTCATCCCGAAGGGCTTCTTTCCGCAGCAAGACACCGGCCTCATCACCGGCATTTCCGAGGCGGCGCAGGATGTGTCCTT
>VBAB01000330.1:0-6150 GCA_005888525.1 Alphaproteobacteria bacterium | reverse complement strand
CGCTCGGGGACATCATCGCCAAGGACCCCGCGGTCGCAACGTATGCGATGGCTCTGGGCGCGGGCGGGTCCAGTGCGTCACTCAACAACGGCCGCTTTTTCATCACCCTGAAGCCCAAGGGTGAGCGCGATGTCTCGGCCGGGCAAGTGATCGCTCGCCTGCGGCCGCAACTGGAGAAAGTCGAGGGCGCACGTCTCTTCATGCAGGCCGCGCAAGACGTCAACATCGGCGGCCGGATCGCGCGCACGCAGTTTCAGTACACCTTGCAGGACGCCAACCTCACTGAGCTCAATGAATGGGCGCCGAAGGTGCTGGAAAAGCTCAAGTCGCTGCCGATGCTGCGCGACGTGGCGACCGACCAGCAGACCGCGGGGACAGCGCTGACGCTGAGCATCGACCGCGACCAGGCCGCCCGCTATGGGCTAACGCCGCAGATGATCGACGACACGCTCTACGACGCGTTCGGCCAGCGCCAGGTGGCGCAGTACTTCACGCAGCAGAACAGCTACCACGTCGTCATGGAGATCCTGCCCGAGCTGCAGGGCGAGGTCGATAGCCTGGACAAGATCTATGTCCACTCGCCGACGACGGGCCAGCAGGTGCCGCTTGCCACGTTCGCCACATGGACGACGCGCAAGACCGAACCGCTGTCGATCAGCCACCAGGGGCAATTCCCGGCCGTCACCATCAGCTTCAACCTGGCGCAGGGCGGATCGCTCGGCACCGCAACGCAAGCCATCCAGCAGGCCGAGCGGGAAATGCAGATGCCGGCGTCGCTGATCGGAACCTTCCAGGGCAACGCCCAGGCGTTCCAGGCCTCTCTGCGCACTGTGCCGATCCTGATTATGGCGGCTCTATTTGTCGTCTACCTGATCCTCGGCATCCTCTACGAGAGCTACATCCACCCGCTGACGATCCTGTCGACCTTGCCATCGGCCGGAGCCGGAGCGATCGCCACACTGATGTTGTTCGGCTTCGATTTCAGCCTGGTCGCCATGATCGGCGTGATCCTCCTGATCGGCATCGTCAAGAAGAACGGCATCATGATGGTGGACTTTGCCATCACCGCCGAGCGCGACGAACATCTGTCGGCGGCCGAAGCGGTGCGCAAGGCTGCGCTGCTGCGGTTCCGCCCCATCATGATGACGACGGCGGCAGCCCTTCTGGGAGGAGTGCCGCTGATGCTCGGGGCAGGGACGGGAGCCGAGATCCGTCAGCCGCTCGGCTACGGCATGGTGGGCGGGCTGCTGGTGAGCCAGGCACTCACACTGTTCACCACGCCGGTCATCTATATCTATCTCGACAGGCTTTCTGAGTGGCTCGGTGCGTTGACGCCGGGCAAGCGGGCTGAGCCCGTAGCTGCTCCACATCGGGCGGCGGCGGAATAATCTGCGGATTGGCCGGTTGTCAGAGACTTTGGCAGATCACATGAGCAGAGGTCCGAAGCCCACAGCAGGCAAAGTTGCTTACCCTTCCGGCAAGGGCGGCAGAGTTCTCCCATTCAAGCGGAGAGTGCCTGGCCATTGGACGACCGAGAGACCGATTGTCGACCCGCTCAGACATTTCGAGGACGAGGAGGATCGTCGCCGCATGCAGCAGAACCTGGCCGCCGCTATCGTCATTGTTCTACTCATAAGCTCGGGCTTCTGGCTGATCGACCACCTGCGCGCGAGCGCCCGCATTGAAGCTTGCGTCGAAGCTGGGCACCACAATTGCGTGCCCATCGACTTGGACCGTGACACCGGTCGCCGTTAGCTGCGAGCCGCAAGCGCCGTGCTATTGGCCGCACGATGACAGCATGCGTCCCGCGACCCTTGATGTAGCGGTCACGCCAGCCGGAGATCAGTGCGCGTTCACGGAGCGCGCTTTTGCCGTGGCAAGGTCAGCGCCACCAGCACTGCCAACAGATTGGCGCCGCCCGCCACTATGACAGCCGTTTCATAGCCGCCCGTGAGCTCGTAGAGGCGTCCTGCCAGGACCGGCAGCGAGATCGCGGCAAGACACCATGCGATGTAGGTTCGACTGGCGATGCGGCCGAATTCCACCTTCGGCCAGTAGGACGCCACGGCACCAGCCGTCACACCCGAGACGAGGCCATAGCCGACGCCGATCAACGCCAAGGTGAGGATCGCCACCTCCGGCGATGGCATGACTGTCAGCGCGGACGCGGCGACAATGGGCACCGGCAGCCGGTCGACCAGCCAGCCGCCCGCCAGACGCGCCGCGGCGATAGCGGCCGTGATGCCGGTGGTGGCCAGCAGCGACGCCGTCTTGCCGGCGCCGAAAGCGGCGACCATGCCGGCAGCTTGGCTGAGCACCATGAGGCCTGCAGACGCGGCCAGGAAGAAGACCGTGAAGAGCTTCCAGAACGTGGCCCGCAAGCTGTCCTGGGAACCTGCCGCCTGCAAAGCCGTCGGGCGACCGGTCTTCGCCAGAACGACGCCGGCATACGCGACGAACAGCGTCGCAACAATTCCCGTCGCGGCGATCACGGCTGCCAGGCCGGCAAGTGTTTGACGCACTCCGACCCAGTCGATCCCCAGGCCGAAAGCCGGTGCGGCCAGCATGGCGCCGAGAGGAAAAAGACTGACGAGATAGCCGTTGACCAGCCCAGGCCTGGCGAGCGGCGCCGCATTTACGCATTGCTGCACCGCGACGTAGGCCATCCCGCCGCCGGTCGCGAACAGTACGCCATAACCGAGGATGAGCCAGCTCAACGAGGGTGCGACGGCCGCCAGGGCGACCCCGACGGAAGCCAGTGCGCCGGTCAGCGCCACCAGAAGCGGCGCAGGGATACGCCCGAACAGCCGCGGGGCCAAATTGGCACCGATGGTGAAGAACACCGCCGATATGCCGAACACGCCGGCGAGCTCGGAACGAGTGGCCTGGAGGATCTGCTCCAGCGGCGCCAGAAGGACGCTGAACGCGTAGAGCGAGCCGAGCGGCAGGCTCATGATGGTCGCCGCGGCAAGCGCCGCACCCGGCCGCGCTCGAACCCGAGTTTGTCCTGTCGACATGCCAAGCAGCCGCCGTCTCGATGGAAAGCGCGAGCAGGAGCGCAATAGAGACTGGACGCCTCACGGCGATAAAGCAATCGGCGGGCTGCGGATGGAAGCCCCAGCGCTTCCATCCGGAACGATCATGATCGAGCAGTGCTTGATTGGCGGAATGTGAGGCCGATGCGAACGCGAGCGCCACGCCGTCGGCCTCGTGACGACCAATGCTCTACGGCCGAACGTTTATGAGTTCCCGGCCACCCTCACAGCGACGACCCGACCACCAACGTCCAGAATGTCTTGAACTCGGTGCGCGGGTCCTGCACCAGGGCAATCCCCATGTGCTCGACGTCGGCGAGCAGCAAATTCTTGTTGTGGCCGGGGCTCTGCTGCCAGCCCTTCAGCACCTCTTGCATGTTGACTTGGCCGGTGCCGACGTTCTCGGCCGCCACCTTGGCGTTGTAGCCGGCCCGCTTCACCCGGTCCCAGGGGTTGGAGCCGTCCGAGCCGTAATGCGATATGCGATCCCACTTGGCGAGGTCGCGCGAGTGGGCCTTGGCCGCCTCGGTCAGCGCCGCGTTGAGCTTCAAGGGCTTCAGCCCCTTCTCCTTGCGGTAGGCGTTGATCAGGTCGCGGGCCTTGTCCGGGTCGAGCTGGGTGGTGCTGTAGTCGCGATCGGCGAGCGCACCGGACGGCGCCTTCTCGAACGTGCCCCTGGGGATGTGGTCGTCGTTGCTGGCGGTGCGCTTGGCCGAAGGCTCGGAGGTGCCGGCCGGGCTCGCGCTGTTGCTCGCGACGCGGCTGGAGGGTAGCGCACTCGTCGGCTGTCCGGAGTCGGCTAGTCCTGCCGAGAGGGAGGAGGATTGCCCCATGCTGCAACCTGCGAGCAGCAGGGATACGAGCGCAGGCACCAGAACGCGATACATATGACTACTCTCCCGCCACACACGCGGTTCATTCCACAGAGTGGCGTTAACCTCTTAACCGTCCGTTAACGCTCCGCGTTCGGCCGTGGCCAGCCCGATTCTCCCGCGCCGAGATTTCGATCGGAAAACGAGGTCCCCCGGACGTTGCGCGTGGCCGGCGCTCCCCGCCGGCCCGTTCGTGCGTATCGGTATGCCCTGCTTCCCTTGGCCAAGATCACGCTACGCAATCATGACGCTAGTTGGGCCAAACCGGGGCGACGCGCGAAATCGCTATCCCCGACTGACAGCCCCCGCATACTCAGCAAGCACTTGGCGTTCCTGGAGGAGTTCTCCAAGATGCGGCCCATGCCTCCGGTGATTCGCGCGTCCGGCGGTCGCTGCGACGTCACCCGTTGCGCGCCTCGAGCGGCGCGCGACGCCGCTCGCTACCCGTGAGGGGAGGCCGCAGAACCATGAAGTCCGCCGTCCTCGAGAAGTCGGTCGCAACCGGCGTGCTCGATATCGATCGTTTGCGCGCGTTTGTGCTGGTGCGCGTCGCCTGTGCCGCTGACGGACTGAGCAAGACCGATCTCGCCGCCGATCTGGCTCCGCTCGTCGCGCATCGCCTTGCCCCCGCACAATGGCGCACCCTGGTCGAGCGCGAGAGCGTGGCGCTCGCCGACGCCGGCCTCGTGAGCGTCGCCGGCACGCGCCTGCGGCCGAGCGAAGCCGGCATCGCCCGCGCCGCCATCTTCCTCGGGCTCAAGGGTGCCCTGCCTCGCTCCTGGGAGGAGGTGCACGAGGTGCGCCTCCTCGCCAAGGCGCTCGGGCTCGAGCGCGAGCCGGCCAAGCGCCTCAAGACGTTGGCCGCCGCCGACGGGCTGCGGGCCGCGCTCGTGCAACGTGCCTTCGGCCTCGAGATCCGCGGTGTGGCGACGCCGTCGCGACTGCGCGCCGCACTCGCCGCGGTGGCGCTGGAGCGCGCCTTCGGCAATCAGATCAAGGGCGGTCTCGCCGGCAAGCTCGGCCTCTCCGCCAAGGCCGGTCGGCTGCTCGCGGCCCAGCTCGCGAAGAAGCCGCGCGATTTCGGCACCGACGCCCGCCTCGTCGCCGCCCTTGCGGCCGAGCACGTGGGCGCGCCCCAGGCCGGCCTCGCCACGCTGCGCCTGGCCGTGCTGCGGCGCTACCTCGACGGGCCCGACAAGCCGGCCGCGCGGCCGCGTTCCCCTGCCAAGGCGCCCCTCGCACGTCCGCGGCTGGTCGAGACGCCGCCTGCCCCGGCCGAGGTCGGGCGGCCAGATCTGGCGGGCTTCGCCCAGGAGGTGCGCCGGCACGCCGCAACCCGCGCGGAGGGCTGGCCCGGCAACCGCAAGGCCTACATCAGCCACGTCTGGCATCTCATGGCCGAGAAGCGCCCGGAGTGGGGCCTCTCGGAGATCGAGTTCAAGTGCATGCTCGTCGAGGCGCACCGTGCCGGCAGCCTGGCGCTCGCCAACGCCGACCTGAAGGACAACAGCAACATCGCGCAACTGCAGGATTCCGCCGTCGTCTACAAGAACGCCGTGTTCCACTTCATCCGCGTCGACGGCTGATGCGGAGGCACACCTCCCTCCCGCCGAATTGAGGTTTCATGCGCTTCGAGCAGCAGATCGTGCCGCAGGTGGATCGTCTGTCCTCCGCCTTCGAGCACTCCATCACCTGGGAGGACGACCTCTGGCGGGCTGATCCGGTCGACGTGGAGGCCATCCACGCGCCCGCGCGGCGCAAGTTCGCCGAGCTGCTCGATGCCGTCACGGCGGAGCGCGGCTCCGCGGCACAGGCGCGCATCCTGCTGTTCCACGGCCAGTCCGGCGCCGGCAAGACGCACCTGATCCGCGCGCTGCGCACTTCGGCGCATCGGGCCGGCAAGGCCTACGTCGGCTACGCACAGATGACGCCCGACGTCGCCAACTACGCCGACTATTACCTGCGCCGCCTCGTCAACTCGCTCGAGAAGCCCTACGACCCCGACCAGGGCGGCGAGAGCGGGCTCGCCCGCCTCACCAACCATCTGGTCGGCGACAAGGGCGTGCTCGACCCCGCCGCGCTCGAGAAACTGCGCGAGGCGAAGCTCAACGAGGCGCAGCTCGCCAAGATGGTGCTGGCGCTGGCCGACGACATCGTCAACGCCCCCAAGCTCGCCGGCCAGAGCCTCGACATCAATATCGTGCGCGCGCTGCTCTATCTGCAGCGCTCCGACCCGCGCATCG
>VBAB01000329.1 GCA_005888525.1 Alphaproteobacteria bacterium | reverse complement strand
TCGGGACCGCGCCGGCGCGCCGGCTGCAGGACCCCGATGGACAAGAGGAAGCGGAACATGCGTTCCGGAGTGATAGCGCAGAAGGTGGGCATGACCCGCGTCTTCACGGAGGCCGGCGAGCACGTGCCGGTAACCGTGCTGAAGATGGAGAATGTCCAGGTGCTGGCGCACCGTACCGACGAGAAGAACGGCTACACCGCGCTGCAACTCGGCGCCGGCAGCCGCAAGCCGAGCCGCGTCACCCGTGCCGAGCGGGGAAGCTTCGCCGTTTCCAAGGTCGAGCCCAAGCGCAAGCTCGCCGAGTTCCGGGTGAGCCCCGACAACGTCATCGAGGTGGGCGCCGAGATCACGGCCGACCACTTCGTCAAGGGCCAGCACGTGGACGTGACCGGGACCAACCAGGGCAAGGGCTTCCAGGGCGCCATGAAGCGCTGGAATTTTTCCGGCTTGCGCGCCACCCACGGCGTCTCGGTCACGCACCGCAGCCACGGCTCGACCGGCCAGCGCCAAGATCCCGGCAAGGTCTTCAAGGGCAAGAAGATGGCCGGCCATATGGGCAACATGCGCGTGACCACGCTGAACCTGGAGGTGGTCGATACCGACAAGGATCGCGGCCTCGTGCTCGTGCGGGGAGCCGTGCCCGGCACGAAGGGAGGTTGGGTTCTGGTGCGTGACGCGGTCAAACGGCAGCTGCCGAAGGAGGCGCCCAAACCCGGCTCGTTCCGTAAGTCCGAGGTTGTCGCCGACGCCGGCGCGGGACAAGTGGAGCAGAAGCCATGAAGGCCGCCGTCAGGACGCTCGACGCGCAAAGCGCCGGCGAAATGGAGCTCAGCGACGCCATCTTCGGGCTCCAGCCGCGCAAGGACCTGATCCACCGCATGGTGCGCTATCAGCTCCTCAAGCGCAGGGCCGGCACCCACCACGTCCAGGACCGGTCGGAAGTCACGGTGACGGGCAAGAAGATGTACAAGCAGAAGGGGACGGGCAACGCCCGCCACGGCGACAAGTCCGTGCCGCAGTGGCGCGGCGGCGGCAAGGTGTTCGGACCCAAGCCGCGCAGCCACGCCATCGATCTGCCGAAGAAGGTTCGGGCGCTGGCCTTGAAGCACGCGCTCTCCGCCAAGGCCAAGGCCGGCGAGATCGTGCTTCTCGACAAGGCGGAGTCGAGCGACGGCAAGACCAAGGGTCTCAAGGAGCGTTTCGGCAAGCTCGAGCTCACCAACGCCCTCATCATCGACGGCGCCGACATCGAGCCCGCCTTCGCCCGGGCCGCGCGCAACATACCCAACATCGACGTGCTGCCCGTGCAGGGCATCAACGTCTACGACATTCTGCGCCGCAAGAGCCTGGTGCTCACCAAGGCGGCCGTGGAAGCGCTGGAGGCGCGCTTCAAATGACGAAGAAGAAAAAAGATGCCCACGACGTGATCCGCGCTCCCATCATCACCGAGAAGTCGACGCTGGTCTCGGAGCACAACCAGGTAGTCTTCAAGGTGGCGCGCGACGCCTCCAAGCCCGAGATCAAGGCGGCGGTCGAGCGGCTGTTCAATGTGAAGGTGAAGGCCGTCAACACGCACGTGCGCAAGGGCAAGAAGAAGACGTTCAAGAACATCCGGGCGCTGCTGAGCGACACCAAGCGCGCGATCGTGACCCTCGAGGAAGGGCATTCGATCGACGTGACGACGGGGCTGTAGAGGGTAAACGGCGATGGCACTCAAGACATTCCGTCCGACCACGCCCAGCCTGCGCCAGCTCGTGCAGGTGGACCGCAGCCATTTGTGGAAGGGCGCGCCGATCAAGCTGTTGACCGAGGGCAAGACCAAGTCCGGCGGGCGCAACAACTACGGCCGCATCACCACGCGACACATCGGCGGCGGCCACAAGCAGGCCTACCGTCGCGTCGACTTCAAGCGCACCAAGCACGACGCGCCGGCCCGGGTCGAGCGGCTGGAGTACGATCCCAATCGCACAGCATTCATCGCCCTGCTGAAATACCAGGACGGTACGCTCGCCTACATCCTGGCCCCGCAGCGGCTCGCTGTCGGTGACACGGTCGTCTCCGGCGTCAAGGCGGACGTGAAGCCCGGCAACGCCATGCAGCTGGCGTCCATGCCGATCGGCACCATCGTGCACAACATCGAGCTCAAGGCAGGCGGCGGTGGCAAGATCGCGCGCTCGGCGGGCGCGTATGCGCAGCTGGTCGGCCGCGACTCGGGTTGGGCGATTCTGCGCCTCAACTCCGGGGAGACGCGGCGCGTGCGCGCCGAGTGCATGGCGACCGTTGGCGCGGTCTCCAACCCCGATCACATGAACGAGGTGACCGCCAAGGCCGGGCGAACGCGCTGGCGCGGCACGCGTCCGACCGTGCGCTCGATCGCCATGAACCCCATCGACCATCCCAATGGCGGCCGCACCAAGGGCGGCAAGCACTGGGCGACGCCGTGGGGCAAGCCGACCAAGGGCTACAAGACGCGCAAGAACAAGGCGACCGACCAGTTCATCGTCCGCAAGCGCCACGTCTCGAAGTAGGGAGCAGGAGCAAAGTGACACGCTCAGTCTCGAAAGGTCCGTTCGTCGACGGCTATCTCTTGAAGAAGGCCGAGACCGTGCGCGTCTCCGGCCGCAACGAGATCATCCGCATCTGGAGTCGGCGCTCCACCATCCTGCCGCAGTTCGTCGGGCTCACCTTCGGCGTCCACAACGGGCAGAAGCACATCCCGGTGAACGTGACCGAGGACATGATCGGCCACAAGTTCGGCGAGTTCGCGCCGACCAGGACGTTTCACGGGCATAGCGGCGACAAGAAAGCCGTGCGCGCCAAGATACCGTCGGCGAGCTGAGAGCAACGACCATGGGCAAGGCCAAGCGCGAGCGAGTGCTGAGCGAAAGCGAGGCGAAGGCGGTGACGAAGAACCTGCGGGTCTCGCCGCAGAAGCTCAACCTGCTCGCCCAGCTGATCCGCGGCAAGAAGGTCGACACGGCGCTGGCGGAGCTGGAGTTCTCCAGGAAGCGCATCGCCAAGGACGTGCGCAAGTGTGTCATGTCGGCCGTGGCCAACGCCGAGAACAATCACGGGCTCGACGTCAACGATCTGGTGGTCAAGGAGGCCTACGTGGGCAAGAACCTGGTGATCACCCGCTTTCATGCCCGCGGTCGCGGCCGCATGAGCCCGATCGAGAAGCCGTTTGCGCAGCTCACCGTGGTGGTCAAGGCGCAAGAGGAAGAAGCACAAGCCGAAGGCGGCGAATAATGGGTCACAAAGTCAATCCGATCGGGCTTCGCGTCGGCGTCAACCGCACGTGGGACAGCCGCTGGTTCGCCAGCCGCGCCGAGTACGGCCGGCTGCTGCACGAGGACATGCACATTCGCGATCATATCCTGAAGCAGCAGCGCCAGGCGGGCATCTCCAAGGTCGTCATCGAACGCCCGCACAAGAAGTGCCGCGTGACGGTGCACACGGCGAGACCCGGCGTGCTGATCGGCAAGAAGGGCGCCGACATCGAGAAGCTGCGCGGCGAGCTCGCCAGGCTCACGCAGTCCGAGGTGCATCTCAACATCGTCGAGGTGCGCAAGCCCGAGATCGACGCCACGCTGGTGGCCGAGACGATCGCTCAGCAGCTCGAGCGCCGCGTCGCGTTCCGCCGCGCCATGAAGCGCGCGGTGCAGTCGGCGATCAGGCTGGGCGCCCTCGGCATCCGCATCAACTGCTCGGGGCGGCTCGGCGGCGCCGAGATCGCACGGGTGGAGTGGTATCGCGAGGGGCGCGTGCCGCTGCACACGCTGCGCGCCGATATCGATTTCGGGTACGGCCTGGCCAAGACGGCGTACGGCGTCATCGGCGTGAAGGTGTGGATCTTCAAGGGCGAGATCATGGAGCACGATCCGATGGCGGCCGAGAAGCGCGCGCTCGAAGCGCAGGAGGG
>VBAB01000328.1 GCA_005888525.1 Alphaproteobacteria bacterium | reverse complement strand
CTGGGATCGCGCTGCTCGGCCTGGCGGGATGGTTCATCGCCGCAACCGCACTCGCCGGCCTCGCGGGCGCCGGCCTGGCGTTCAACTTCTTCGCTCCGAGCGCGGGCATCCGCTTCCTTGCCCTTGCGCGGACGGGCAGCCGCTATGCCGAGCGCCTCGTCACGCATGACGCCTCGCTGCGTTTGTTGGCAGTGCTGCGCGTCGATCTGTTTCGCGGGCTCGCCACCCTGAAGGCTCCCTCTCTCGCCCGCTGGCGCGGCGCCGAGATGCTGCAGCGCCTGACCTCGGACGTCGACGCACTCGACAATCTCTACTTGCGGCTCATCCTGCCCGTCGCCGTGTTCATCCTGACCGCTGTGACGCTGCTCTTGGCATTGTTGCAAATAGGGTGGGGTGTGGCGGCCATGATCGCAGCGCTGCTGGTGGGCGGCCTGGCGACAGCGGTCAGTGCCGGAGCGTGGACGCGCAAGGCCGCAAGGCGGCTGGCAGCGGCTCAGGAAGCTCTGCGTGTCCGCTCCGTCGACCTGGTTCGGACCCAGACCGATCTCGCGGTCTCGGGCAGCCTGAGGGCCCAGAAACAGTCTGCCTTGAAAGCCGCGCGGACGATGGCGGAGGCTGCAAGGTATCTCGATGCCGCCGACCTCGTCTCGGGCGCGATGCTCTCGCTGCTCGGCGCGACAGCTTTGCTCGCAATGTTCCTGCTCGCAGCTGGCGAATATCAGGCCGGCCGCATCGGTGGACCGGTGCTGGTCCTCGCCGTGCTCGTCACCCTGGCAGCGGCCGAGGCGGTGGCCCCGCTGCGCCGCGGCGCGCTCGAGTTCGGCCGCACGGCGCTCGCGGCGCGGCGCCTGGCACCGCTTCTGGAGAACCGGACGGCCGGCGGACTGTCCGCGGCCGGGGGTGCCGAGACGTCGCCGGCGCGACCGCCGGTGCTCGCGTTCCACGAAGTCGAGTTTCGTTATGCGGTGGATCGCCTGCCCGTGCTTGCAGGGTTCAGCCTGACGGTCGAGCCGGGGGAGCGCATCGCCGTGATGGGAATGAGCGGCTCGGGCAAGTCCACGCTCCTCGCCATGATCGCGGGCCTCGTCGAGCCCACGGCGGGGCACATATGCATGGGGGGCCGGCCCTTGGGCGAGATCCCGGCGTCCGAGCAGGTGGCAAGTATCGGTCTGCTGACCCAGCGCACCGAGCTCTTCTGCGACACCATCGCCGAGAACTTGCGCGTGGCCGCGCCCAAGGCAGGCGACGCGCAGCTGTGGGCGGCGCTCGCCGCGGTCGAGCTCGATGCCAAAGTGCGCAGCCTGCCAGGCGGATTGCAGGCGCGCCTGGGCGAAGGCGGCAACGGACTGTCAGGTGGCGAAGCGCGGCGTCTCGCGTTGGCGCGCATCGTCCTCAAGTCTGCGCCCGTGTGGCTGCTGGACGAGCCGATGGCCGGGCTGGACGAGGCCCTCGCCGCCAGAGTAATGGCCAACCTGACGCGCAAAGCGGGTACCGCGACTATCATCGTCGCGGCCCACCATGGCCGCGAGGCCGCGTTCGCCCACCGCGTCATGCGGCTCGACACGTGAATTGGGAAGGAGAGGGTCATGGAACTCGACATCGTGACACTGTCGCGGCTCCAGTTCGCGCTCACCGCCATGTACCACTTCCTGTTCGTGCCCCTGACGCTGGGGCTCTCCCTGCTGCTCGCCATCATGGAGACGGTCTACGTCATGACCATGCGGCCGATCTGGCGGCAGATGACGAAGTTCTGGGGAACGCTGTTCGGCATCAATTTCGCGCTTGGCGTGGCCACCGGCATCACCATGGAATTCGAGTTCGGCATGAACTGGAGCTACTTCAGCCATTACGTGGGGGACATCTTTGGCGCGCCGCTGGCCATCGAAGGGCTCATGGCCTTCTTCCTGGAGGCGACCTTCGTTGGGCTGTTCTTCTTCGGCTGGGACAAGCTCAGCCCACGCGGGCATCTGGTCACCACCTGGGCCGTCGCCATCGGCTCAAACCTCTCCGCCCTGTGGATCCTCATCGCCAACGGCTGGATGCAGCATCCGGTGGGGGCCGCCTTCAACCCGCAGACCATGCGCATGGAGATCACGGATTTTTATGCCGTCCTCTTCAACGAGGTCGCGCAAAACAAGTTCGTGCACACGGTGTCCGCCGGATACGTGACGGCATCGGTGTTCGTGCTCGGCATCAGCGCCTGGTATCTGCTGCAGGGCCGGCATGTTGCCCTTGCCAGGCGCTCGATGGCGGTTGCTGCGAGCTTCGGGCTCGCTTCGGCGCTCAGCGTCGCCGTGCTCGGCGATGAAAGCGGCTACACCGTCGGCGAACATCAAAAGATGAAGATCGCCGCGCTGGAGGCGATGTGGCACACCGAACCGGCGCCCGCGGGCTTCACGCTGATCGGCTTTCCCGACCAGGCGACGCGGGAGACGCGCTACGTCATACGCATCCCCTATGTGCTGGGCCTCATCGCCACGCGATCGCTGACGACGGAGGTGCCCGGCATCTTCGAGCTGGTCGAGAGTGCGAAGGGGCACATCGCGCAGGGCGTAAAGGCTTACGACGCGCTGGTGAAAATCCGCGCCGCGCGAGGGCAGGGCGTGCCGGACGACATAAAACGGGCATTCGAGGACAACGGCCGCTACCTCGGCTATGCCTATCTCCTCAAGCGCTACGTCGACGACCCGCGGCAAGCGACACCCGAGCAGATCGACAAGGCGGC
This sequence comes from Alphaproteobacteria bacterium, assembly GCA_005888525.1. Lineage (GTDB taxonomy): Bacteria > Pseudomonadota > Alphaproteobacteria > Rhizobiales > Hyphomicrobiaceae > AWTP1-13. Next base: position 4,039 of record VBAB01000328.1, on the reverse strand, counting down.
CTGGGATACGGTGCCGACGGTGGCGCCGCTGTTCTGGTCCTTCAGGCTGATGGTGGGCCTCGGCTTCTACTTCATCGCTCTGATGACCGTCTTTTTCTGGCTCGCCTCCGTGCGCCAACTCGAGCGCTTCCCCTGGCTGCTGCGGCTGGCCTTCTTCTCTATCCCACTGCCGTGGCTTGCCGCGGAGCTCGGCTGGTTCGTCGCCGAGTTCGGCCGCCAGCCCTGGATCATCGAGGGCGTGCTGCCGACGGCCATCGGCGTGTCCGACCTCGGCGTGTGGCAGGTGGCGCTGACCATCTTCGGCTTCGTGCTGTTCTACTCGGTGCTGGCGGTGGTCGAGGTGGCGCTGTTGGTCAAGTACATCAGGCTCGGTCCGCAGCCGGAGAAAGAAATGGCCGGCGAACCGCAACCAGTCCCCGCGGAGTAGCCCAATGATCCTCTACGAGCTCATCGACTACGGTACGCTGAAGCTCATCTGGTGGGTGCTGCTCGGCGTGCTGCTGATCGGCTTTGCCGCCACCGACGGCTTCGACATGGGCGTCACCGCGCTCTTGCCGTTCGTTGCCAGGACGGACACCGAACGCCGCGTCGCCATCAACACGGTCGGGCCGGTGTGGGAGGGCAACCAAGTCTGGTTCATCCTCGGGGGTGGCGCGATCTTTGCCGCCTGGCCGCCGCTCTATGCGGTCAGTTTCTCCGGATTCTACCTCGCCATGTTCGTGGTACTGGCGGCCCTCATCTTTCGCCCCGTCGGCTTCAAGTATCGCTCCAAGCGGCCCGATCCGCGCTGGCGCAGCATGTGGGACTGGGCGCTGTTCGCCGGCGGCTTCGTCCCGGCGCTTATTTTCGGGGTGGCGGTCGGCAACGTGCTGCAGGGCGTGCCCTTCAGGCTGACGGACGATATGCGTATCGTCTACGAAGGCAGCTTCGTCGGCCTGCTCAATCCGTTCGCATTGCTGTGCGGGCTGCTGAGCCTTGCCATGCTCGTGATGCACGGCGGCGCATGGCTCGGCCTGAAGGCCACCGGCAACGTCGCCGAGCGCGGCCGTCGCTACGGCTCCTATGCGGCGCTGGCCGTGATCGCGCTGTTTGCCTTCGACGGGCTGGTGCTGTCGCTGGCGGTCGGCGGCTACCGCATTACGAGCGCCGTAGATCCGGCCATGCCCAGCAATCCGCTGGTCAAGACGGTCACGCGCGAGGGCGCGAGCTGGTTCGCCAACTACGGCAATCATCCCTGGATGATGATCGCTCCAGCGCTCGGCTTTGCCGGCGCGGCGGCGGCGTTCGTGGGGCTGCGGCAGGGATGGGAGGTGGTGACGTTCATCGCCAGCAAGCTAGCGGTGGCCGGCATCATCTCCACCGTGGGGCTGTCGATGTTTCCGTTCATCCTGCCGAGTTCGATCGATCCCGGATCCAGCCTGACGGTGTGGGACTCGGCATCGAGCCACTCCACGCTCTTCAACATGCTCGCGGTGACCCTGATCTTCCTGCCCATCGTTCTCGTCTACACCGCCTGGGTCTACCGCGTGCTGTGGGGCAAGGTGGACGAGGCCGCCATCCGGCCGAGAAGGGAGCTGTCCGATGTGGTATTTCGCCTGGGTGCTGGGCCTGCCGCTGGCCTGCGCCTTCGCCGTGCTCAACGCCATGTGGCTGGAGCTGCGCGAAAGCGACGACGAGCGGCGATCCCAACAGGCCCGCAAGTGATTGCGGGGAACCCACGTCCCCCAACGTCATGCCCGCCTTCGCGAGAAAGACGTCAGTCGAGCGCGACCGGAATGGACAGGAAGCCGCGGAAGCGGGCGCGGCCGCCGCGTAGGGGTTCTCGGCTCAGTCGGTAGTTCGGGAAGCGCGCAAGGAACCGGCCGATGGCAACACGGCCCTCCAGGCGGGCGACGTTGAGGCCGGCGCAGACGTGCGCACCGGAGCCGAACGACAGATGCCGGTTGGGCTCGCGGGAGACGTCGAGCCGGTCCGGATCGGAAAACTCGGCCGGATCGCGGTTGGCGGCGCCGATGCCGATGGTGATGAAGGTGCCGGCCGGCATCGCCACGCCGCCGATCTCGACCGGTCTCGTGGTCATGCGGTTGCCGAGCTGGTTTGAGCTCTCGAAGCGCAGGAACTCCTCCACCGCCGGCCGGATCAGCTCCGGCTTGGCGATCAGCCGCGCCTTCTCTTCCGGCCATTCGAGCAGCACGACGAGGCCGTTGCCGATCAGGTTGGTGGTGGTCTCGTGGCCGGCATTGAGAATGAAGATGATGTTGTGCAGCAATTCGCGCTCGGAGAGCCGCTCGCCGTCGGCCTCGCCCTGGATCAGCCGCGTGAGCACGTCGCGGCTCGGATCACCCGGATGCGCGCGCCGGTCGGCGACGAGTCGGCACAAATAGGCGACGAACTCCCCGACCGCCCGCTCCCCACGCTCGCGCTGCTCTTCGCTGATCACCGGCTCGAGCGCGCCCAGGATCGCCAGGGACCAGTCGCGCAGCGGTCCGCGCTCGTTACGGGGGACGGCCAGCAGGTTGCCGATAACCTCCACCGGCACGGCGGCCGCAAGGTCGGCGATCAGGTCGGCGCTGCCTTTGGCGGCCATGGCGTCGAGCAAGCCGTCGACCAGAGCCACCATGGGCGCCTCCATGTCGGCGATGGCGCGCGGCGTAAGCGCCCCGGCGATGATCCTGCGCACGCGCGTGTGCAGCGGCGGATCATTGAAGATGAGGCTCGTCGTGTGGTGCTCGTAAAGCAAGCCGGGGCCGTACTTGGGCCCGTACTCGCGCTTCTTGTCGGAGGAATAGGCGGCCGTATCCTTGTAGACGGCGATGCAATCGGCATAGCGGGAGAGAAAATAGCCGCCATCGGGCATTCGGTGCACCGGCGCGTACTCGCGCAGCGCGTGGTAGGTGGGGTAGGGATTGGCGTAGTAGTCGGCCGGCAGCCGCCGCAAATCGAAGGCCAGCGCCAGCTCCCGGGCTCGGGTAGCATCGGCAATGCGGGCCGGCGCCCGAACCATTGCCGAGTTTGCTGCGGGGGCTGACACCTGGTTCATCTTCCGTTCGTCCCCAGAGATCTGAGCTCGATCCCGAAACCGCCCTATTGCTCCAGCATGGTCGCAGCTCGGGGTCCGTATGGGCCCAGCACAGCGTATCGGCGCGACCCTTCGCCAAGCAAGGCCAATCGGGCGAGCGTCGTTTGGAACGCGCCAGAGACTACAGGCCTCGGGGAGCCGTTCGGCAATGCCGGAACCGACATTTTCCATGACCGCCGACGACGATCTGCCGCGCACGATCAGGCGCGAGCGCGAGGCGCGTGATCGGGAAGCCCGTGAAAGGGAGGCCCGCGAGCGGCAGGCAGCGGCCTCAGTGCCCGTGCTGCAGGGGGAGGGCGAAGGCGAGTTCGAGGTGCGCGCGCCGGCGGCTACCGTGGTCGACTTCGACGTGCCGCTGTCCAAGCTGGCGATGTTCTTCGTCAGGGCGGTGTTTGCCGCGATCCCCGCCCTGCTGGTCCTGATGGCGCTCCTGTGGGTTCTCGGGCATACGCTGCAGACGTTCTTCCCGCAGCTCCTGAAGATGAAGATCCTGATCTACATGCCGTAGCGACCTTTCCGGATTCTGCAGATCAGAGCGCAGGCCACTGCGCCTGGTGCTGGGGACCGATGCGGCCGAGAATGGCGCCGGTCATCAATGAACGTCAAAAAAACTGGCCTCGCGACCGAACCTATGGTTTGGGGGCGGCAACTAGCGTAAATGAACCACGTGCATGCGGCTTCGAACAGAGCCCGGCCGACGCCTCGCCGCAGCGCTTGCGGATCGACGAACAAGTGCAGCAGGTCGAATGCGCCGGGTTCGGGAAGCGCGCTGCAATCCGCCACGCCCAGCGGCTCGTCGTCCTCATCGGTGGCGACGAACACGCGGCCCGCGTCGATGGCGGCGGGATCGATCTGCAGGGAGCGATGCGACAGCTGCATGAACTCGGCGTCGTAGCCCCAGTGCGCCTTGGAGCGCACGCACAGCGCGCCGAGCGCGCGCGCTTCCCCGGCTTGGGCCAG
>VBAB01000327.1 GCA_005888525.1 Alphaproteobacteria bacterium | reverse complement strand
CTTCTGCTGTGCTGCCGGTAATGTGATGTTCATGATGTAACTTTATGCCACTATCGGCCGATCCGGGAAGGCCAGCTGCTCTCTCGCGCGCCACTCGTTGGTGACGTAGTTGATGATCACCGACTTGCGCACGCCCTCAATTCTGCGCGCCTCGAATCCGTGGTAGGTGATGCCCGATGGCACGAACACCATGGCAGCATTGGGCGCGAAAGGCGAGGTGGCCACGTGCTTCTTGTCCTGGTCGTAGATGTCGGTGCCGAGCGACCTGTGCTGCGGGTTCTTCGACATGTAGAGCAGCATCGTGAACATCTTGACGCCGAGATCGGTGTGCGGCTCGAGCCAGAAGCTGTCGGTGTCCTGGCCGTACTCGATGCGCAGATAGGTGTCGTTGAGCCGGGCGCCGAAGAAGCTGGCGACCTTGTCGGTGACGCGCTTGTCCTGGAAGGCTTGGCAGAAACCTTCGCAGACTGGAAACTTCGCGCGATTTTCGACATCGAAGTATTTGCGCGTGGCGTTGTGCAGCTCCCGCTTGCCCGATACGCCGCCGAGGTCCGGGGCCGGGAAGGGCAGGTCCAGGATCGGGTCGACCGCGTCCGCCGGCAGGCAGCGCTGCAGGAACCAGTGGCGATAGGGCTGCTCTTCCCGCCGCGCGCCGTCGATGCTCTCGAGCAGCGCCGCGACGAATGCATCCTTGGTGATCGCCATTGAATTCCCCGTGGTGGCAGGGGGGTCAGACCCCTCGCCTCAATGTTGGCTTATCGGAACGAAGCGCTGCAAGCGAGGGGTCTGACCCCCTCGACAACTTTGGCTATCAGAATGCGAGGCTGGAAGCGAGGGGTCTGACCCCCTCCAAGCCCTGCGCGGGCATTAGGTGGGGGGCAAGGCCGTCCGGTCAGGTCCGCCGCTCCCTTGGGGAGCTCTCGGCTAGGAGGCTAGCTGCCTGAGCTCCAGCGAGCGACGCGCCGGTACGGGAGGACCCGTCCGGCCCTGCCCCGACACCATCCCGGCAAGCTTTCGTGACATTGGGGCAAAACTGGGGCTGCCCGGGGGCCAGTGGATAAGCCGGCCTGGCTCCCGCTTTTCGTTGCCGGACCGTCGCTCTATCGTCTACCTTGAAGCCTGCCCTTCCCAGCCGCCCGCCCACTCGCGTTCAGGAATCCCGATGATCGATCTTTATACGTGGTCGACGCCCAACGGCCGCAAGGTGTCCATCATGCTGGAGGAGTGTGGCCTGGAATATGCCGCCCACCCCGTCGACATCTCCAAGGACGAGCAGTTCAAGGCTGATTTCCTCAAAATCAGCCCGAACAACCGCATCCCCGCGATCATCGATCGCGACAACGGCCGCTCGCTGTTCGAGTCCGGGGCGATCTTGATGTATCTCGCCGAGAAGACCGGCAAGTTCTGGCCCAAGGACCCCGCGGCACACTGGCAGACGATGGAATGGCTGATGTGGCAGATGGGTGGCATCGGACCCATGATCGGCCAGGTGCACCATTTCCTGCGCAATGCCAAAGGCAAGGCCCCCTACGCCGAGGAGCGCTACCTCAAGGAGGCGCACCGGCTCTACGGCGTGCTCGACCGGCGGCTGGCGCAGGCGGAGTACATGGCGGGCACCTACTCGATCGCCGACATGGCGACCTGGCCCTGGATTTCGCGCTTCGAGTGGCACACCGTGGACCTGAACAAGTATCCGAACGTGCTGCGGTGGTACAAGGCGATCGCGGCCCGCCCCGCGGTGGTCAAGGGCTATCACATACCGGTCAAGCAGCCGGGCATTCCCATGCCGGCTTGAGGGCGCCGACAAACCTCGCGAGGGCACAACCCATGCAGAAGAAATCCCAATTCTCGGGCGTCATCGCCCCGGTGCTGACGCCATTCGGCGAGGACGGTGGGCCGGATGCCGAGCGCTTCGTGGAGCATTGCCAGTGGCTGATGGCGGAGGGCTGCACGGGCCTGGCGCCGTTCGGCACCACGAGCGAAGGCAACTCGCTCGGGCTCGATGAGCGCATGGAGCTGCTGGAGGAGCTGGTCGACACCGGCGAGTTGGACCCTGCCAAGCTCATGCCCGGTACCGGCACCTGCTCGCTCGCCGATGCGATCGTGCTGACGAAGCACGCAGTCGAGCTCGGCTGCGGTGGCGTGCTGATGCTGCCACCGTTCTATTACAAGGCGCCGAGCGAGGACGGGCTCTTCCGCTTCTTCGCCGAGACCATCGAGGAGGTCGGTGACGACCGGCTCAAGGTCTATCTCTATCATATCCCCCCGGTAGCACAGGTCGGCTTCTCGCTTCCCCTCATCGGCCGCCTCATCAAGGAGTTTCCCAACGTCGTCGTGGGCTTGAAGGACTCCTCGGGCGACTGGAGCAACACGGCAGCGATCCTCGCCACCTATCCCGGCTTCGAGGTGTTCCCGGGCTCCGAGATCTTCCTGCTCGATGGTCTGAGGAAGGGCGCGGCAGGCTGCATCTCGGCCACGTGCAACGTCAGCGCCGCCGCCATCCGCCACGTCTACGACAACTGGCAGGGGCCCGAAGCCGACAAGCTGCAGGCCGACATCACGGCACTGCGCAAGGCGATCCAGGCGTTTCCCATGATCCCGGCGCTGAAAGCGCTCATCGCCCACTATCGGCAGGACCCCGGCTGGGCCAAGCTGCGCCCGCCCTTCGTCGGCCTTTCCATGGCCGAGGCTGACAAGGTCATCCGCACCCTGGCGGACGCGCACGGCTTCAAGCTCAATTTCGCCAAGGCCGCGTGAGCCGCGAGGAGGGTCAGACCGAACCTCTCAGAACGGGTTCCACGTCGAGTGCGGAGTGAAGCGGATATAGCCGATGTTCGCTCCCAGCCGCAAACCGACGCCGGAGCGAATGGGCGCCAGGATGACGCTGCCGTTGGTGACCAGCGTCGCGCCGACGCCGCCGACGAAATAGGCCGATCCGTCGACGCCGGTGAAGGTCGCGTAGAGCGCATCGGGAGATTTCAGCCGGTAGATCAGGAACAGCGTCTTGGAGCCGTCGCCGCCCACGTCGGTGCCGAGCGAGGGCCCATGCCAGTAGATCGTCTGCGTGCTGCCGGCGCGCAAATAAAGGGTGCCCTTGCCGTAGCGCACGCCGGCGAGGAACGCGCCGCCTCCCTCGGTTCCGAGGATGTATCCGGTGGGACGCCCGCTCTTCTTGAAGAGCTGCTCGATGACGGCACCGAGGTTGGCCGAGACTTTGCCGAAGAAGCCGGCGCTCGCGGCCATGATCTCGTCGATGCTGTAGCCACCCTCGTCCTCGGCCATGGCCAGTGGTCCCGGCGGGGGCGGAGTCGGCGCCACGGACGGATTCGGAGGCGGGGCGACCGGCCGGGGTGCCGGCAGCGGGGCGATCGCCACTTCGTGTGACGGCCCTGTCTTCGCCGCCCAGTTGCCGCCCTCGGGCCGCGCAGCGGTCTTGGGCGCGGACAGCACCGGTGCCGATTGCTGCACGTCGGCCCCCTTGCTCTTGGCCTCCGGCCGGAGCGCGGGGCCGCCGAGCATCTGATCGAGCTTGGAGAAGGTGTAGGCCGCTTTGGCTTTCACGGTTGCCTGCAGCTCCAGGCTCGTTGCCGTCAGCTCCTGCAGCTTGGCGCAATCTGGCTCCGCGGAAGGATCGACCGTGCCGAGCGCATCGAGTTTGGCCAGCAGGTCGTTGGCCTGCATATCGAGCGCGGCCATGCGTTCGTCCTGCAGGATCTCGTAGGCCTTCTCCTCGAAGCCCGCATCAGGCCATCCGCGGGCCTCCTTGAGCTCGCGCATCTTGGCGCGCAGCCGAGGGGCGTTGTCCGCATTGAGCTGGCGCAGCGCGGCCCCCGCCCTGTCGACCGTCAGGGCAAAATCCTCCCTAGCGCAAGAGGTGGCGGCGTCAGCCGGACCTTCCGTCAGCTGAGCCAGCACCAGCATGGCAAGGAGCACGAACCAGCGCATCGCAACGAATCCGGTCACTCGGCCGCCCATCAGAGATGCCACCTATGGCAGAATGTGGCCGACGGTCAAATGTTGGCCTCAAAAAGCCGGGGGTTGTCGTCCGCGCAGCCGCCGCGCCGCAAATCGCCTTGAAAATGCCGCGCAATTCCACGCTATCCTGACGGCTTCCGCCCATGTCATGCTCGAGCCGATGCCACGACCGACCCTCGCCATCCCGCGCCTCTCCCTCCCCGTAGCGCTCCTGCTCTGTGTCGGCATCGTCGCCGTCGCGGAATGGGTGATCCACGCGATGGGCCATCCGCTCATCTGCAAGTGCGGCTACGTCAAGATCTGGTATGGCGGCCGCGGCGACTCGCAGATGTCGCAGCACCTGACCGACTGGTACACCTACAGCCACATCCTGCACGGCATCATCTTCTACTGGCTGTTGTCGGTCGTCTTCCGCGGCCACTTGTCCGTCGCAGCGCGTCTGGTGATTGCTTCCCTCATCGAAGGCGGCTGGGAAGTGTTCGAGAATAGTCCCTTCATCATCAACCGCTATCGCGCGCAGACTGTCTCGCGAGACTATTTCGGCGACAGCATCGTCAATTCGACGGGCGACATCCTGGCGATGCTGGTGGGCTTCCTGCTCGCCTCGCGGCTGCCGGCCTGGGTGACGGTGGTGCTGTTGATCGCCACCGAGGTGATCCTGCTCGCCCTCATCCGCGACAACCTCACGCTCAACATCATCATGCTGATCCACCCGGTCGACTGGATCAAGCAATGGCAGATGGGCGGATAGAGGACGTCGGCCCCTCGCGCAGTCTTCGGATTTGAATGATGCCTCCCGGGACGGTCCGGCCTGAGAGGCCAGTCCTTGGGAAGCGCACCTCTTAACAATTAGGTAGGAGGATGACGGCTATCCGACAACGAATTATTGATCGGTCAACGTCATGATGCGGCCGCGCGTTGGCCAATCTGGGGCTCGAGATGAATTTTCGATTACCGACAGTGTGGCTTGCCGGCTATACCTTGAGGGCTCGGCTGTACTCGATCATCGTGTTTCTCGGATTGCTCCCCGTCCTGGGGGTCTTTCTTGCGCTCGCCGCGTTCGAGAATGCCCGGACCGATCACGGGGCGCTCGACCGCGCAGCGCGCGGCACCATCCATCTCGAGCACATCAATGGCCTGGTCTACGCTACCGTCATGGAATCGCGCGGCATCTACATGTCGGCGGATTGGAAGTCGGCAGAGCCTTTCGCGCAAAAGCTGACGGTGGGCCTCGCCGAGCTCCAAGAGACGGCGCAGAGATGGAAGGCAATCTCCATTGCCGGACAGCGAGCCAATGTGAACGAACTGTCGAGGCGCATCGACCAGTTCGTTCGCTTCCGCACCGAGCTCGTGCGTCTTGGAAAAGACGAGAGCACCGCGGCTGCGCGTGCCTTTGGCGACAACGATGCCAACCGCACCGTCAGATCGGCGCTCAACGACAGCCTCAACGCCTTGGCGCGCGCCTATGAGGAGGAGATCGGCCAGGCCCGCGCCCAGATCGAAGCCAATGACCGCTACGTACTCATAGCACTCTTTGTATAGCCGCGCTTGCCAGTCTTGCCCTTGCCGGCGGCCTCATGCTGGTCAAAGGCGCGCTGTTGGCGCCGCTGCTCGGCATGAAACGTTCGATGTTGCAGCTCGCCAAAGGCGATCTCGGTGTCGACGTGGACGGCGCAGATCGCACCGACGAGATCGGTGAAATGGCCCGCGCGGTGCAGGTGTTCCTAGGGACCTCGCTCGAGCGTCAAAAGCTCAACCGGGAGGCTCGACTGCTTTCGCAGCTCAATGAATGGCTGCAATCGTGCAAGTCATTGGACGAGCTCTACCAGATGGTGGCGGAGTTCCTCTCCAGGCTGCTGCCGGACTGCGCCGGCAGTCTCTACATCTATGCGAACTCACGTGACGTGCTGGATAGCGCCAAGGCGTGGAACGGTGGTCAGGCGACGGCGGCGATGCATCCCGACGACTGTTGGGGGCTGAGGCGCGGGCGTATCTACACGTTCGGCGAAAACGAGATCGACTTCCCCTGCACCCACGTGGGGTCCGCGCGTCCCAGCACCTACTGCTGCATCCCCATCCTGGCGCACGGAGAGACCATCGGCTTGCTCCATCTGTGCTTTGGGCGCGCTCAGGAAGGCCGTGACCGCACAGCAGAGATGAACGGAGAGCATCGGCGGCTGGCGCTCGTTTGCGCCGAGCAGATCAGTCTGGCCATTGCCAACGCCAAGCTGCGCGACCAGCTGCGTGATCAATCGATACGGGATGCGCTCACCGGCATGTTCAACAGGCGGTATATGCTCGAGACCTGTCGCCGCGAGTTTTCGCGGGCGACGCGCACCGGACAGAGCGTCAGCATCCTCTCGATGGATATCGACCATTTCAAGAAGTTCAATGACAATCATGGTCACGACGCCGGCGATAGCGTGTTGCGGGCGGTCAGCGACTGCCTGAAAGCCAACTTCCGGGAAGAGGACGTTCCCTGCCGTTTCGGCGGCGAAGAGTTCGTCGTGATCCTGCCCGGAACGGTCGCCCATGTTGCGGTCAACAAGGCCGAAGAGGTTCGCGCCAAGATCGAAGCTCTTGTCGTGCGATACCTCGATGCAAATCTGCCGCGCGTCACCATCTCGATCGGGGTTGCCGCATTTCCGAATTCCGGCGAGAACGCCCAGGCGGTGTTGAAGGCTGCCGATGAAGCTCTCTACCGCGCCAAGGATGGGGGCCGTAATCGGGTCGAGCTGTCTCCAACGGTGGCCTCCTCGAACACGACGAGTCCGGTCGTCAACATGCAACGGGCGCTCGCGGTCGGCGTGGCGCGGGAGCAGCCTGCTCGGGACCTCGAACGCGGCGCGGATGCTGCATAGGCTCTCGTGAATCTCGCTCCAAGCTGGAGAAATAGAGCAGGATTCGCGCTTCAGCCTCGACATCGCATTTGAGGCGATGTGGTTCCGTCTGAAGCGATTCTGCTCTTGTATCCAGGATCCCGCGCCGCGATGCAGCGCAGCGGGGACCACATCGGTCAGACCCCTGGCCGCGACGCGGCAACGGTACGCAACGGTAGCGCCCAGGGGTCTGACCCGCTTTCCGAGCGCAAGAGGATGACAAGCAATGGCAGACCGCAAAGACCTGACCCGCGCCGTGGACCTCGCCATCGCCGGCGACTGGAAGGGCGCGCACGCAATCGTGCAGCAGGACGAGGAGGACGCCACCTCCTGCTGGATCCACGCCGTGCTGCACAAGATCGAAGGCGACGCCGGCAACTCCCGCTACTGGTATCGCCGCGCCGGCCAGTCCTATGAGGCCTACCCCGACGCCAAGGCCGAGCTCGCCGCCATCAAGGCCGCGCTGACCTATTGACGTAAGAGGCTGCGTCTCGCCCCTCGCGCGGCCCGCTCACCGCGTCGCCTGTTGCGAGGGCGCGGCTCCATTCTGCCGCCTGTTCTCCCCGCCGCCGTGGGCCTTGGCTCGCGCTTCCGGGAGGCGGCCGAGCAGCTCGACGGCAAGCTGCCGCAGCGCCCGCCCCACCTTGCCTGGATACTTCGCGCCATAGGACCGCATGCGCACGGAAAAATACGCGGCAGTCTGCAGTACGGTCGTGCGCGGAATGGCCTGCTTGAAGCAGCGGGCCTTGAGGTTG
>VBAB01000326.1 GCA_005888525.1 Alphaproteobacteria bacterium | reverse complement strand
CGCCGAGCCGCTGTCTCTTGGTGGTGCTCTGCATGGATGTCACGCCTTCTGGGAGGATGGTCTCGATTTGGCGCGGCCGATCTCGTCAAGCCGTCTTTGCAAGGAGAGCTTGTCGAGCGAGCTGAGCGGGAGACTGACGAAGATGCCGATGCGCTGATTGAGCATCCGGTGGGCATCGGCGAAGGCAAAAGCTCGCTCGGCCTCGTTGCCGGTGGCCATGGAGGGGTCCGGAAGACCCCAGTGCGCGGTCATGGGCTGACCGGGCCACACGGGGCAAACCTCGTCGGCGGCGTCGTCGCAGACCGTGAACACGAAATCGAGTGCGGGTGCATTCGGCGCGGTGAACTCCTCCCACGAC
>VBAB01000325.1 GCA_005888525.1 Alphaproteobacteria bacterium | reverse complement strand
ATTTGCTCGCTCCCTTGTTGGCGCGGCACAGGCGGGACGTCTCCGCGACGACGGGGCCGCACAGCTCGGGCCGGCCCTGGCAACAATCCTCCGTGAGGTAGGTGAGAAGCTTGCGCATGCCTTCCACGTCGATGGCATAGCGCACGAAGCGGCCCTGGCGTGTCGAGCGCAGCAAACCCGCTCGATCGAGCTCCTTGAGGTGAAACGACGTGTTGGTCGCGCTCATGCCGACACGACCGGCGATCGCGCCGGCCGGCATGCCCGACGGCCCCCGCTTGACCAGCAAGCGGAAGATCCGCAACCGGTTTGCGTGTGCGAGGGCGCCCAGCGACGCGACGACTTGCTCTTCGTTCATTGCACCTCGAGGCTGCACGTTGTCGAGCGATGCTGGGACTACAACAATTCAAGCAGCCTTGTAGCAACAGGTGCGTGACACTTTGATGATGGTCGAGCGGGGATGCGGCGCAGCCTGCAGAGGCTGAATTGCCGATCGAACGCTGGCCGAACCGCGCCGAGCGTTGCGATGGAGCATGCGTTAGCCTAGCAATGCCGAGCGCTTGGGCTTCGGCGGCGATTCCTGCTAGGACTCGCGCAGAAAGCGCCCGTGCAGCGAGACAGCATCGTTCAATGGCAACTCCGGGCAAATCGCATGGCTCCGCGCATCCGCGTCCCGAGTGGACCAAGGCGCGCCGCATCGTCGTCAAGATCGGCTCGAGCCTGCTGGTCGATCGCGCCAACGGCGAGCTGAAATCCGCCTGGCTCGCCACGCTTGCCGCCTCTGGCGCCATCGCGCTCGGCCGGCACGTGCTGGGCTTTGCCAAGGGAACGCTCGAGCTCGAGAAATCGCAGGCGGCAGCCGCGGTGGGGCAGATCTCGCTCGCCGGCGCCTACCAGGCCGTGTTCAAGGCGCGTGGGCTCGCTGCTGCGCAAATCCTCCTCACGCTCGGCGATACCGAGGAGCGGCGCCGCTACCTCAATGCGCGGCAGACGATAGACACGCTGCTGGCCGAGCGCGCGGTGCCCGTCGTCAACGAGAACGACACGGTGGCGACCGCCGAGATCCGCTACGGCGACAACGACCGCCTCTCGGCCAGAGTCGCCAGCATGATGAGCGCCGACTGCCTGGTGCTGCTCTCCGACGTCGACGGCCTCTACACCGCGCCGCCCGGCAGCGTCGGCGACGCGCGGCTCATCCCCGAGGTGCGCCAGATCACGCCCGAGATCGAGGCGATGGCAGGCGGGGCGGGCAACGAGCTTTCGCGCGGCGGCATGGTGACCAAGCTCGAGGCGGGTAAGATCGCGTTGGCCTCGGGCACGCACATGGTGATTACCTCGGGCAAGGTTGAGCATCCCTTGCGGGCGCTGGAGGCGGGCGCACCCTGCACCTGGCTGCTGGCGCCCTCCGATCCCGTGACCGCACGCAAACGCTGGATCGCCGGCCAACTCGAGCCCAAGGGCTTCCTGGAGGTCGATGCCGGGGCGGAGCGGGCGCTGTTCTCGGGGAAGAGCCTACTGCCGGCCGGCGTGAGGAAAGTGGCTGGCGCATTCGAGCGCGGCGACGCTGTCGTCATCCGTGCCGCCGACGGCCGCGAACTCGGCCGCGGCCTCGTTGCCTACACGCAGGAGGACGCGGCGCGCATCATCGGCAAGAAGACGAGCGAGATCGCCGCCATTCTGGGTTTTGCCGGCCGAGCCGCCCTGGTCCACCGCGACGACATGGTCTTGAGCCGGGGTTGAAATCACCGGATGGGCTTGAACGCGGCCGCGTGGCCGGATACTTCAAGCAGTCAAGGCAAGAACATCGGCTGGGCGGAAATACCGGGTTCCCGAGGAGACTGGCAATGAGACGGGCTTGTGTTGCGCTGTTGGCACTCGTCACCTTGGCTGGCAGCGCAGCTGCACAGACCTATCCGACCGGGCCGGTCACCATGGTGATCCCGTTTGCGGCGGGTGGCCCCACCGACGTGCTCGGACGCATCGTCGGCGAAAGCATGAGCAAGACCCTCGGTCAGGCGGTCATCATCGAGAACGTCGGCGGCGCCGGCGGCATGACCGGCTCGAGCCGGGTTGCCAAGGGCAAGACCGACGGCAGCCAGTTCGTGCTCGGCACGGTGGGCACGCATGCGCAGAACCAGACGCTCTATGCCAAGCCGCAATATGATTCGGTCGCGGACTTCGATCCCGTCATCCTGATCGCCGAGGTGCCGCTGGTGCTGGTGACCAACAAGGAGCTGCCGGCCAACAATCTCCAGGAGTTCATCGCTTACGCCAAGGCCAACAAGGGCAAGCTGAATTTCGGCTCGGCCGGCACGGGCTCCGCCACGCATCTGGGCTGCGTCTTGCTGAACTCGACCGCCGGGATCGAGGCGGCGCATGTGCCCTACCGCGGCTCGGGCCCGGCCATGAACGACATCATCGGCGGTCAGATCCAGTATCTGTGCGACGTGGTCTCCACCGGCAAGCCCCAGATCGACGCCGGCACCGTCAAGGCCATGGCCTTCATGGGCAAGCAGCGCTCGCCGGTGCTGCCCAACCTGCCCACCGCCGACGAGCAGGGCCTGAAAGGCTTCGAGGCCTACACGTGGAACGCAATCTTCGTAGCCAAGGGTACGCCGACGGACATCATCAAGAGGCTGCATGGCGCCGCGCTCACGGCCATGAACGATCCGGACGTCAAAAAGCGGCTGGGTGATCTCGGCGCGCAGATCGTCAGCGCAGACCGCGCCACGCCAGAATACCTGGGCGCTTTCGTCAAGAGCGAAATCGAGAAATGGGCCGCTCCCATCAAGGCCAGCGGCGCCAGGGTGGAGTGAGGCGGATGGCCGGGCGGAGCGGAAAATCGAGATCGGCGGTCCGGGCTGTCCAGTTGGCTCCCGGTGTTGCGGGGAGCTCGCGGCGTGTGAGCCGTCAGCCCGCGCCGGCGAAACCCGAGACTCTGGCGGACGTGGGCAAGGCGATGGTGGCGCTCGGCCGTCAGGCCCGCGCTGCCGCGCAGGAGCTGGCGCTTGCCCCGACCAAGGCCAAGAATGCCGCGCTGATGGCAGCGGCGGGCGAAATGCGTGCGCAAGTGGCGGCCATCCTCGACGCCAACGCGCGCGATCTGGCAGCCGTTCGAGAGCACCGCGCCACGGCGGCGTTCCTCGACCGCCTCACACTAGACCCCAAGCGCGTCGAGGCCATGGCCAAGGGCTTGGAGGAGGTCGCGGCGCTGGCCGATCCCATCGGCAGCGTGATCGCCCGCTGGTCGCGACCCAACGGGCTCACGATCGAGCGCGTGCGCGTGCCGCTGGGCGTGATCGGTATCATCTACGAGAGCCGACCGAACGTGACGGCGGATGCGGGCGCGCTATGCCTCAAGTCCGGCAATGCGGCGATCCTTCGGGGTGGCTCGGAAAGCCACAACTCGAGCCGCGCCATCCAGGTCTGCCTGGCGCGCGGCCTGCGTGCGGCAGGCCTGCCCGATGCCGCCATCCAGCTTGTGCCGACCACCGACCGCGAGGCCGTCGGCTTGATGCTCAAGGGCCTCGACGGCGCCATCGACGTGATCGTCCCGCGTGGGGGCAAGAGCCTGGTGGCGCGTGTCCAGGAGGAGGCGCGCGTGCCGGTGTTCGCGCACCTGGAGGGCATCTGCCACACCTACGTGGACCGCAGCGCCGATCTTGCTATGGCGAAGGCGATCGTCGTCAACGCCAAGATGCGGCGCACGGGCGTCTGCGGCGCCACCGAGACGCTGCTGGTGGATGCCAAGGCGCCTGCGGGCCATCTGCCGGCGCTGATCGCTGCACTCATCGAGGCCGGTTGCGAGGTGCGCGGCGATGCGGCGGCGCAGAAAGCCAACGCTGATGTCAAGCGCGCCAGCGAGCAGGACTGGTCGACCGAGTATCTCGACGCCATCATCTCGGTGAAGATGGTCGATGGCGTCGATGCTGCTCTCGAGCACATCCGCAAGTACGGGTCGCAGCACACCGATTGCATCATCGCCAACGACGAGGACACGGCCGAGCGCTTCCTCGCGCGCCTCGACAGCGCCATCGTCCTGCACAATGCGTCGACGCAGTTCGCCGACGGCGGCGAGTTCGGCATGGGCGCCGAGATCGGCATCGCCACCGGCCGGCTGCATGCCCGCGGGCCCGTCGGCGTGGAGCAGCTCACCACGTTCAAGTACGTGGTGCGGGGGACAGGGCAAGTGCGGCCGGGGTAGCGAGCAAAGCAGGACGGCCGCCACTTGATGGCGGCACTATCCGCAGCGGGACAAGTGGCATCAAACGAAAGCGGGGCCGCAGCTCATGTCGAGCCCCGCCCCGCCAATTCGCCTCTTGATGCGGCGTCAGCGCTTGACCAGACGTACGACAACCAAGAGGATAACCGCACCGATCACGGCGTTGATGATCTCGGCGATGAAGCCGCCGCCGATGTAAAGCCCGATGCGCGGCAAGAGCCACCCGGCGATCACCGCGCCGATAATGCCGACCACGATGTCGCCGACCAGCCCGAATCCGCCACCCTTGACGATCTGACCGGCGAGCCAGCCGGCAATAGCACCAATGACGAGCCAAATGATGATGATTTCAGGCGCCATGGTTTGTCCTTCCCCGTTGGGCCGCGAGCTTGTTTGATCGCCCGAGCGCCAGACGGCCCGTGATGCTGGGCGCCTCGGGCGGCTGCCGATTCGGACGTTAGCGCGTTTGCCGGTCGGCTGCCACAACAACAGCGCCGTCGGATGAACGGTACTGCGGGTTCTGCACTGCACCATGGCTCTTCCGCGTGATAGCGTGCCTCGCAGGCAACGTCGGCTGCCAAGAGCTTGTGTACTCAAGAGCTTGTGTACTATTGCAAAACCTGTGCCCTCAGTGGCATGGCGGGGTGTGGTGCGGGAGCTGAACGAGGAGGGAAGAGTGCCATGGATCCGATTATGACCACGGCTGTGGCCGTAGCCATCGTTGTGGTTTCGTTCGTCGTCTTCGTCCTCGTATTCCGCTGGATCTGGAATCACACGGTGCCTGCCGTGTTCGGCCTCAAGGAAATCACCTTCTGGCAGGCCGTGGGCATTCTCATCCTCGCCTCGATCCTCACTGGCGGGCACCGCGTCGTCAGCAACGACATCACCAACATCATCAGCGTCCCGAAGCGCACGGGGGCCGTGTCGGTGACAATGGCGCTGCCGGGCTGAGTGTATCGAAGCGAGGAGAGAGCGCAGATGGCAGGCGTGCTCGAAGGCATCCGGGTACTGGATTTCGGCCGGTACATTGCCGGCCCCTATTGCGCCGCGCTGCTGGCCGAGCACGGCGCCGAGGTGATCCGCATCGAGAAGCGCCAGGGCAGCGAGGATCGCTACCAGGCCCCTGTCGCCGCAACTGGCGAAGGTGCGCTCTTTCTGCAGATGAACCGCAACAAGCTGGGGCTGACGCTCGATCCGATGCTGCCGGAGGGGCAGGAGGTCGTGCGCAAGCTGGTCGCCACCGCCGACGTAGTCGTCGCCAACCTGCCGCCGCAGACGCTCGAGGCGATGAAGCTCGATTACGCGAGCCTCTCGGCCGTGAAGCCGGATATCATCCTGACGACGGTCACCGCGTACGGCCGCGGTGGCCCCTACAGCGAGCGGGTGGGCTTCGACGGTATCGGCCAGGTCATGTCGGGGGCGGTATACATGACGGGCACCGAGGACCAGCCCTATCGCGCGCAGGTGCCCTGGGTCGACTTCGGCACGGCGCTGCACTGCGCCTTCGGCACCATGGCGGCGCTGATGGCGCGCAAGGTCACCGGCAAGGGCCAGTTGGTGGAAGGTGCTCTCCTCGCCACCGCCGTCACCTTCGGCAATGCGCTGCTGATCGAGCAGGCGGTGATAGCGCCCAACCGCGTGCCGACGGGTAATCGCGGCCAGACGGCGGCCCCGGTCGATATCTTCCGCACGCGAGACGGATGGATCCTGGCCCAGGTGATCGGCGAGCCGCTCTACAAGCGCTGGGCCAAACTGATGGGCGAGGAGCACTGGCTGACGGATGCGCGCTTCAAGGACGACATAAAGCGCGG
>VBAB01000324.1 GCA_005888525.1 Alphaproteobacteria bacterium | reverse complement strand
GAACGTGGACAGGCAGATGGGCGCGATGCCGAGCTCACCCATCACCTCCGCGCTCGCAGGGCTGCCAATGGCCCCGTAGAAGCGCACCGGCTTGTCGACGGGATCGGGCCGCAGGCGGATCGGACGATCGATGTTCCAGAAGCGGCCCTTGTGGGTGAAAGGCTTCCCCGCCAGGCCCTTCTCCATGATCTGGAAGACCTCCGAGAAGCGCGCCCGGCCCTCGTTCATGTCGATGTTGTAGGCATCGTATTCCATTTTCGCCGTGCCGCGTCCTATCCCTAAGTGCAGCGTGCCCCGCGTCAGGCTGTTGAGCATGGCAATCTCTTCGGCCAGACGCAGCGGGTGATACCAGGGCAGCACCAGGACCGACGTGCCGAGCGACAGATCGGGATATTTCGCCGCGATATGCGCCATCAGCAGCAGGGGGCTGGGCGTGGGGTAGTAGTCGCTGAAGTGATGCTCGAGCAGCCAGGCCGCGTCGTAGCCGAGCTTGTGGCCCAGCGCGCAGTCTTCCATCAGATCGCGATAGAGCTCGTGGTCGGATTGGCCGCCGTCACCCGCTGCCGCCGCCTGGAATCCGAACGAGATATCGTCCATGCGCCGTCCTTCCGTAGGTGTCAGACCTCTCTGGGTCTGACACCTACGCCATACGCTCGACGGCCACCGCCGTGGCCTCGCCGCCACCGATGCACAGCGAGGCGACGCCTTTGGTCTCGCCGCGCTTCTCCAGGGCGGCGAGCAGCGTGACCAGGATGCGCGCGCCGGAGGCGCCGATGGGGTGACCGAGCGCACAGGCGCCGCCGTGCACGTTGACCTTGTCGTGCGGAAGACCCAGGTCGCGCATGGCGCAGAGCGCGACGACCGCGAACGCCTCGTTGATCTCGTAGAGGCCGACGTCTTTCGTGCTCCAGCCGACTTGGGCGAGCAGCGTCTTGATGGCGGCCACCGGGGCCGTCGTGAACCAGGCGGGAGCCTGGGCGACGCTGCTCACGCCCGCGATCTTGGCGATCGGCTCGAGCTTGCGCCGCCTGGCCTCGCTCGCCCGCATCAGCACGAGCGCCGCGGCCCCGTCCGAGATCGAGCTCGAGTTGGCGGCTGTCACGGTGCCGCCGTCCCGGAAGGCGGGCTTCAGCTTGGAGATCTTGGCGGGGTCGGCCGTGAAGGGCTGCTCGTCGCGCGCCACATCCATCGCGCCGGAACGGGCCTTCACTGCCACAGTTACGATCTCCTTGGCGAACGAGCCATCCTCGTTGGCCGTCTTCGCCCGCTTCAGGCTTTCTGTCGCGAAGGCATCCTGCGCCTCGCGCGTGAACTGGTAGTGCTGCGCCGTGTCCTCGGCGTAGGTGCCCATCAGGCGGCCTTTGTCGTAGGCGTCCTCCAGGCCGTCGAGGAACATGTGGTCCTTGACCTCGGTGTGGCCGAGCCGCGCGCCGCCGCGCATTTTGGGCAGCAGATAGGGCGCGTTCGTCATGCTCTCCATGCCGCCGGCGACCACGATGTCGCGAGCCCGCGCGTGCAGGCCGTCGTAGGCCAGCATCACCGTCTTCATGCCCGAGCCGCACATCTTGTTGACGGTGGTGCAGGGCACCGACTGCGGCAGGCACGCGCCCAGCGCGGCCTGGCGTGCGGGGGCCTGGCCCTGGCCCGCGGGCAGCACGCAGCCCATCAGCACCTCGCTCACGTCCTCCGCCTTCAGGCCGGCGCGGGACACAGCCGCCGTGATGGCGGCACTGCCCAGCTGCGGCGCCGTGAGCGGCGCAAAGGCGCCCTGGAAGCCGCCGATCGCGGTCCGAGCCATGCCGACGATGACGATGGGGTCTTCCGCCGATGCTGCCATGACGCGTGTCTCCTGGTGTCTGCTGCGCCGATGGAGCACGATGGCGCGCGGCTGGTCAACCGCGCCACGCTGATGCGTATTGCCACCCCGTGCGTCAGCCGTTGCGGACCAGCACCATCTCGTTGCGGCAGATCTTGTGCACGTAGAGGAGCGCGTAGACCCTGACGGCGGCGGCGTCGAAGGCGGCCAGCCGCAGCGCCTCCACACCCGCTACGGGCGAGGCATCGGCCGGCGTGAAGCTCGCTGCGCCGACGAAGTCGGGGGCGGTGGCCGCTGCCACGAGCACGCGCGTCTGCGCGAAGCCGCACGGTTCGCCGGACCTCTGGTCCTCCTGCAGCCACACATTGAAATCTACGCACTTGGGATCGAGGTTGAACCGGCAGCTGCCTTTCAGGACTTTCAGGCTCCGGTCGATGCGCTCGGTGCGCACGGTCATGACCGCGCTGCCGGGAAAGAGCGCGACGTTCTGCGTGTGGTAACCCTCGCGCAGCAGCTCCTCCAGCACCCCCGCCAGCGCGACGTGCGCGGCGCACAGCTTTGCCGGGCAACGGCCACGGTCGAGCGGGTCGATGTGCACAACCGCGAACGGGCTGAGCAGCCGCGGCGTCGGGCGCTCTCCCTCCGGACTCGCGCGGAAGTCGAGGAACGTGCCCTGCTCGAGCGCTTTGAGGGTGGCTCCGCACAGACTGGTCGGCGGCCGGCAGTGGTTCGTGGGCAGGCGGGAGGAGGATAGCGATGGCATCATCTGGGCCCGGTAGGCATGGGTCTCGCCGGCGGGGGCCGCGAGCTGCAGGCCGGCGGTCTGACCCAACGCGCTTTCGAGCGTGCAACCACCAAGCAGGGTCAAGGCCACGGTCAACGTGGCCAGCCTCAAATGCACCCACAGGTGCCGCGAAGGACGAACAGACTGGAACATGACGCGCTCTCCGAGCACGCCAATCGAGCCCCTCATTGAGGCGGGAAGCGGGACGATAGTTGCAGCAGCAGCAGCGGCAGGTTGGCGAGATGCGAGCGCGATCAGGCGCTCACGGCCTCCTGGGTCGTCCACTGGATGACGCGGAGCTGACCGTCGAGCGTCTCGACGATAGCCGTGCAGCTCTCGACCCAGTCGCCGCAGTTGAGGTAGTGGGCGCCGGCAATCATGCGGTCGGCGGCGTGGTGGATGTGGCCGCAAATGATACCGTCGACGCTGCGGCGGCTAGCCTCGGTCGCTACCGCATCCTCGAACGCGCCGATGAAGGAGACGGCCGACTTGACGCGATACTTGAGGAAAGCGGAAAACGACCAGTAGCCCAGCCCCAAGTGCCGGCGCACCCAATTGAGCGGATTGTTGAGCCAGAGCGCCAGCTCGTAGCCGCGATCTCCCAGGCAGGCCAGCCACTTGGCGGCTCGCACCACGACGTCGAACTCATCGCCGTGCAGCACCAGATAGCGCCGCCCGTTCGCAGTGGTGTGCACGGTGTCGCGGTGGATCTCCATGCCGCCGAAATGCAGCCCGACGTAATCGCGCAAGCCCTCGTCGTGATTGCCGGGGATGTAAACGAGACGCGTGCCCTTGCGTACGTGGCGCATCAGCTTCTGCAGCACGTCGTTGTGCGACTGCACCCAATGAGGGCCGCGCCGCACCTTCCAGAAATCGATGATGTCGCCCACCAGGTAGATTGTGTCGGCTTCGTACTGCTTGAGGAATTGCAGCAGCCGCGGGGCCTGGGCGGTGCGCGTGCCCAGGTGCACGTCGGAGATGAAAAGGGCGCGTACGCGCGTGCGGAACTTCAACCTGACTGTTCGGTCTGTCAGCGCGGCCGTCATGGGCGCGAGGTAAGCGGATTCGCGTCACAGGCATGTGACAGAGGGAGCGGCGGGGCAAAGGGGGCAGTACCTGTAGTAGGCGTGCCTATCTCCGCGATGCCCGGCCCGTTGTCGCCGCGACATGAGGCGATCGTACTGGACCATCTTTGGGGCTCGCTATGCACTACCCCGTGCGCGAATCTCGGATGAGGAGGTGTCGAGGCGGAAACGGTGCTCTGGGATTTCGGTGAAGAGATCGACATAGCGCCGCGGCACCGGGATGTCGCCCAGCGCGCGTACGCGTCCCGCGCCGTCGCTGCGCACTGCCACCAGAAAGCTGCCCCCGGAGCCGGCGATTTCTTCTAGCGCGACGTGCATCCGAGCCTCATCATCGCCATAGTATTTCGGCGCAACCAGCCGCTCCGCCGTATCCGCCCCGATCACAAACGTGGCCCTGGGAAACAAGCGCGACTTCTCGAGGAAGGTGGGCGCTCGCGTGAGCTCGACCGGCGACTTCCAGGCGAATTGCGCGAGCCGATGCCTCACCGTTTGACCCTCCAGCGGCGGCTTGTCGACGTTGGTGACGGAGATTTCAAACGCCAGCGGCTGCTGCCTGAGCTCTTCGGCGACACGCGCCAGCCGCACATGTCCAGCGTGCATCGGGTTGAAAGAACCCGGCATCAGCACAAGGGGCCGCGGTGCCGACAGCAGCATTTGGCCATCGGGCTGCGCGGTGACGCGATCGAGCTCGCCCGCCAAGAGCTGGTCGACGGCATCCGCGGTCGCGACGGCCGCCTCCGCAAAATGCTCGTCGGCATCGAGCAGGCTGCGCGGAGACGGTCCGGCAATCCCGCATGCGTGGGCCAGCCACAGGACGATCGCGCGCGCAACGAGGTCTTCTTCAGCGGCGCGATCACGTCGGCCCTTGGCCATCACGCCCGTGTAGTGGGCGATGCCGGCGGAGTTGGCGCATGCGATGTGAAACCGATGCTGGCCTTTACGGGGGTGATCGCTCACCAGTGCCGCCGTCGCGCCCAGGCCAACCAGATCGCTGGCCGCCGGCGCCAGCCTGGCTGCGCGCACCCGTACGCTGCGTGCCATCGCGATGGCGGTGTCAGCACTGCATGCCTGTGCCGGTGCAAACCCGAGAAACGTGGCAAGCGCCTGCGCGTCGTAGGGCCCCCGGGAACACGCAGCAACTCACCGACCGCCCCACTGCCGCCCCCGGTGATCGCGAGCGCAGCCTTGCGGCCGGATGCGTGTATTGCGGAGATCAATTGTTTCCACGCCGCGTCCGACGGGTTCATGGTGCGTGTGTGGTCCGAAGCTGAAAAGTGCCTCCGGATGCTGAAAGACAATTCGGACAGAGTCAACAGATCGTGCCCTCCAGCACCGGACGGACCTTCGTGGCATTTTTCGCCGGTTAGGAATGGCAGTCGAGGCGAGACCCATCCCTGTCAGCCGATAATCGCCGTATATGGGAGTCACGGCCCTAGGCCGTCGCCTTCCACTCCTCGTAGTCGCGCGTTACGCTGGCGGCGGCGCGTTTGGTGTTGGTGCTCAGCCAGTCGTCCTCGCGGCGGGCGAGGTCGCGCAGAATGGCGCCGCGCCGGTTGCCGTTGCCCAGGTGCACGTTGGCGAGCTCTAGGCCCATGGTGCGCAGCATGTCAGGCGTGAGCAGGTCGATGCTGCCTCCCTCGGCCTCGAGCTTGCGGTTGTTGGGCGACAGCCGGCGCACGAGCAGGTTGCCCTTCAGCCGATACCAGGGATCGTTGGCGCGGAATTTCCCTCTGGCGGCCGCATCGTTGCGCATGGCCTGCTCCGCTCCGGTGCACCGCACTCCAGGCGGCCAGGCCGATGCCAGGATGACCTTGACCTCGCGCACGACCGGCGTGCCATGCCAATCGGTGACGCCGATCCAGCGCGGTCGCCCCAGGCTGCCGGTGCCCGCGGTCCGGGGTGCGGTGCGTATTTGCAGATTGGGCTCGGGCATGGCGGAGGCAAGCGCTTCTACGTAGCGCCGGGGCGCGGGCTTGTACTCGGCCTGCTCGATCTTCTTCCAGAACCTGGCGCGCGCCTTGTCCGACACGACCACCAGCCCGCGAAGCCAAGCCCAGTCGCGGTCGAGCACGATCGCTTTCGGCTTCTCGAGACCCTGGCGGTAGCCCGCGAGGATGGCCCCGCAGATCTCGCCCGTCGGCATCGCCCGGTCCGGCCTTGCCAGCAAGGCGCTGGTCGCCAGGCGGACGAGATCGATGGCGAAGGGCATCTCGGCGGCCTCGTCGAAGTCGTTTACGCCCCACACCAGGCGGCCGTCCTCGTCCCGCCAGGTGCCGAAATTCTCCAGGTGAATGTCGCCGACCGCGAGGGTGGTCGGTGCCTGCGCCAGGTCCGGGCAGACCTCGAGGATGGTTTCGGCCCAGCGCCAAAAAGTGCCACGCAGGAAGACGAACGGGCTCTCCGCCATCTTCTCGTGCTTGCGCGTCAGGTCCTTCTCGACCATCTCGCGGCCGAGCTCCTTGCGCATCCAGCTTTCATAGGCGCGTACGGACTGCTTGATGCTCGCCATGGGTGCCTCACGCGGCATACGTTCTTCG
>VBAB01000323.1 GCA_005888525.1 Alphaproteobacteria bacterium | reverse complement strand
CGGAGAGGCGTCCGCGCAGGGCGCGCATCAATCGTTGCCCTTCGGCGATGGTGGTGCGGAAGTGGCCGGTACCGGGCGCCGCATCCAGGTGGTGCAGGTAGTAGGGTTTCACGCGCGCTTCCACGAAGGCACGCATGAGCGCGGCCAGCGTCTCGGCGTCGTCGTTGACGCCCTTCAGCAGCACGGTCTGGCTGAGCATTGGGATGCCGGCATCGACGAGGCGGGCGCATGCGGCCCGCGCTGCCTCCGTCAGCTCGCGGGCATGGTTGGCGTGCAGAGCCACGTACACCGTCTTGGGCGTCGATCTCAACGCGGCGACGAGGTCGTCCGTGACACGCTCCGGGTCGGCGACCGGTACGCGCGTGTGCCAACGCAGCACCTTGACGTGGGACACGCTGCCGAGGCGCTGCGTCACATCGGCGATGCGCCGGGGCGAGAGCATGAACGGGTCGCCGCCGGTGAGGATCACCTCCCAGATGTTCGGCGCGCCGGCGATATAGTCGAGTGCCGCGGCGAGTGCTTTGCCGGCCAGCGCCTGTGGGCCGCCGGGGCCCACGACCTCGCGCCGGAAGCAGAAGCGGCAGTAGACCGGGCAGACGTGCGTCAGCTTCAGGAGAACGCGGTCGCGATAGCGCTGTACGATGCCAGGTACGGGCGACAAGCGCTCCTCGCTCAGCGGGTCCGCGCGCTCCTCCGGCCGCTGCTGCAACTCACGTATATCGGGCACGAACTGCCGCGCGATTGGATCGCTCGCGTCGGCGCGATCGATCAGCTGCACCAGCTCAGGCGTAATGGCTATCGCATAGCGCCCAGCTACCGCCGCAAGCGCGGCCGGATCGGCAGCGGTCGCAAGCCCCGCCTCGCGTAGCGCGGCTATGGATCGCAGCGGCCGGGCGGGGTGCTTCATGAGTGTTTCATGTACGCGCGAACAGCTTGGTCAGACGGCGGCACGATCTTGCCTCGGTGAGGCAGTGTTATGCGTCGGCGCAGCCTCGATCTGCAAGTGCGGGGGACGTTTTCCAGCGGCCGAACTGGACGACGCATGCGCCAATAGCGTATGCAGCGCCCCGAAGATGCAATCTCGATGGGGCGCAGCTGGATGAGTGAACAGGCGGCACCCATCTCCTGCTATATCCGCACGTTGAACGAGGAGCGGCTCCTCGGCCGCGTCGTCGCCGCGGCGCGTGAGGTCGTCGATGAGGTCGTGATCGTCGACAGCGGCTCCAAGGACGCCACGGTGGCCATCGCGCAAGCTGCCGGAGCGCGCATGATCCGTCAGGAGTGGCTCGGCAACGGCCGCCAGAAGCGCTTCGCCGAAGACCAATGCCGCAACGACTTCGTGCTCGATCTGGACGCCGACGAGGTCGTGTCGCCGGCGCTGGCTGCCGAGATCCGTGCGCTATTCGTCGCCGGGCCGCCGCCGTTGCCGATCTACGAGCTGAGGCTCCTGACGGTGCCGCCCGTCGGCAAGCCATGGGCCAATATCTCCGTCGCCTACCGGCGCAAGCTCTACGATCGGCGTGTCGTGCGCGCGCCCGACCACAAGGCGTGGGACCAGTTCGAGGTGCCGCCGGGGGTCGAGGTCGGCAGGCTGGCCGGCGACCTCCTGCATTACTCTTTCCGCGACGTGGCGCACCTGGTCGAGAAGCTGAACCGGGTCAGCACAGTGCGCGCCCGGGACGGCAAGACATCCGGGCGCGTGGCCGTGGCCGCCCGCGTGCTGTTCGCCTGGCCCTTCTATTTTGTGAAGCACTATCTGTTTCGCGGCCTGTATCGAGCCGGCATCTATGGCCTCGTGCTCGCTGCCATCTCCGCGTATGGCCGCTGGCTGCGCGATGCCAAGATGTACGAACGAATGCTGGCGGATCGCGAACGGTCCCCGCCGCGCGGCTGAGCGAATTCAGAAACAATTCAGCACTGTGTGCGATCCTGCCTCCAAACGGATCGATGAACGGTCTGGGGTGCCGTGATCCAAAACCAGCGCGCTCATCCACGCATCGAGATCCGGCTAGACGGTAGGTTGCTGTCGCTGGACGGTCGATGCAACCTGAGGTGTGTGATCACCGACCTGTCAGAGGGCGGAGCGCGAGTGAGTAGCTCCAACTACGATCTCGTTCCCAGCCGTGTCTTCCTGTTGATCGAGAAAACCGGCGACATCTTCGAATGCGAGGTGAGATGGCGCCGTGTGGACGGGGTTGGTTTTGCCTTCATCGATAGTCCCGGAAGAGTCGGCAGAAAGAAATTGCTAGAACTGTACAGAGCGGCGCCGATTTGAGCAGCCCGCATCGCCACGCTGCCGACGTGATTCATCGGTGGTGGGCCCGGCAGGACCGCGTGATTGCCGGCTGTTGCTGCGGGCTCCGCATGGCCTAGACTGGGGGCGTTCGGGCAACGGCAAGAGGTGTTCTCTTGCTCGCAGCGATACCCTGCAAGAAGATGCACGAGACTGTTGAGACCAATGGAACGCGAGGCAAACACATGTCCTTGCATATGGCGTTGATCGCTGCTGTCGCGAGCACGGCTGCAGTGTCAGGATTACATGCTACGCCCCACGAGCCGAGTGGGATTGCACGCCAGCAACGAAGTTTCGTCCACGAGCGAGTTGCTGAAGACAAGAAATCGAACTCGGTGCCGGGCGCTCTTCCGGGTCGCTCGGAGTCGTCCGAAGAGGCTGGTCCGAAAAGTCGGGCAGCGAAGAAGGCAAAGCCCGCGGATGGGGCGAAGGATGGCAAGCGCAAAGACAAGGCGCGCGAGGGCGGGAAGAAGGATCCGCAATGAACCCGATGGGTCGCAGACGACGGCCGCGGACTTCATCGGAGACCCCGGCGTTCTCTGGGCGGCGGCGAAAGTTTGCCGAGACGAGGCTCATTGGATAGATTCGTCGCCACAACGAAGTGCAAGCGTGACCTGCGCAGTGCGAAGACGAAACCGGTTGCAGGAGTAGTGTCGTGAAGGTCTCGGACATTCTTTTGGCAAAGGGTTCCGCCGTCGTCACCATCAAGCCTTCCGAAACGATTGGCGCGCTTTCACAGCGCCTGCGCGAGAACCGCATCGGCGCCGCGATCGTCAGCAGGGACGGAACGATGGTTGACGGCGTGATTTCAGAGCGTGATATCGCCTATGGGCTCGCGATCCATAAGGCCGAGCTGCACACGCTGCCGGTCTCGGAGCTGATGACCAAGACCGTGGTCACGTGCTCCCCCCATGACAGTGTGGCAAGTGTCGCCTCAACGATGCGCGCGCGCAACATTCGCCACATTCCGGTGGAGGAGAGCGGACGCCTCGTTGGCATGATCAGCATTCGCGATGTCTTGAACCATCGCACGGACGACCTTCTGCAACAGACAAATCTGCTGCGCGCATTTGCAAGCCACACCGACCGCGACCCTGTGCAGGATCGATGACGTCACGTATTGGCGGCCGCGGCAGCGTGTGAGGCGCTAGAGCGGGATCTACCCGCGGGGGATGGAGGGTCTGTGCCGGCCGATGCCGCGGATCGAGCAAACAGTCATCTGGAGTCAACAACAGCAGCACGACGGTTGACAACGATGCGTATCCACACTGTCAGGAAGAACTCAGCGAGCGTCGTCGCCAACAGGAAAGCCAGGCCGTTGAGTTGAAAGTGCGAGAGGGGCAGGCGACCCAGCAGCCATGCTGCCACGACGACCAAACCCGCCACGAATGGAAAGCTTGCGACGATCGGGTCGGAAACGCCGAGCGCTTTGCCCTGGGTCGCCGACACGAGCAGGAAGAGTGTCTGAAAGAACAGATAGCCAAACGCGAACCATCCCGCGAGCGTCCAGGCAAGGCCGCTTGCCGGTTGGTAGGTTGGTGCAAGCCAGAATGAAGCTACCGATCCGACCGTGGTGCCGAGCGCAATCAGTATGCTGAGCCATTCTTCGCGGTGAGCAATGCGGGCGACGGCAGCCATGTGGTCTTCCTTGTTGTGACGGGAGGGGTCAACAGACCTCGAAGGAGAGCATCGCGCGACGGCATTGTCGAGCCGCATAGGCACCTGGAGTGCATTCCAACATACCCGCCGCACGCTTGAGGCGTCGTTCAAGTCAAGGATGCGCTGTTCCAGGGGTTGCTTGCGAGCAAAGGCGAGCATCCGCTGCACCAACTGAGCGCCGCGCTCGGCGGCCTCGTCGATCTGCTTGATCATCGCCGAGAGTTTCGGATCGGCCGCAACACGGGCGGCGGCCAGCTCTGCCATGCCGATGATTACGGCTGCCATTGAGCACGGAAGATCCGCGGTGGCGCTCCCGTCTCGGAGGCGCGGGGCGTTGGGGTTTACCCCAGTAATTGGGCCAGGGTTTACCCCAATATTCTCATGGTCACATTTGGTGGACACTTCGAGGAGCTAACCATATTGGCTCACACATGCCACTCCCGAGAGTAGTTGCAGGCAAGATAGTGAAGGCCGGGAGTTCCAACGAGTTGAGATCGTGACTGACGCGCCCAGTCGCATGAAAGCACCTCGCAAGTTTCGGGTCTTGGCTGGCGGCGGGGACAAGCCAGCCGATAGGCGCGCTCGCGATGAAGACGCAGGTGAGGTTGATGAACTGCTGCGCCTAGCCGTTCAAGTCGGCGGCGTCGGTATTTATCAAACTGATTTGGAATGTGATCGAACCCGCTTCTCGCCGGAGCTGTGCCGAATCCTGGGTCTTCCCGTGGGGACAGAGATGACCTTCGCCCAGGCCTCACGATTGTTTGATGAACGTGACCAGGCCACGGTGCGAACCAGTGTCGAAACTGCATCCAGATCTGCCGACAGGGGAAAATGGAGAGGCGTGCACCGTGTCGTGCGTGGCGACGGCACTGTTCGGTGGGTGTCCGTGCACGGACGGCGGATCTATCGCGATACCCCCGATGGCCCAAAGCCAGTACGCTCCATCGGCACCGTCATCGACATCACGCATCTGAAAGAGACGGAGGATGCACTGCATGAGAACGAGCGTCGCCTGCGGTTGGCCTTGGACGCGGCACAGATGGGGACCTTTGAGGCCGATCTTAGTGGCGCCCAGGCCGTCATCGATGCTCAAGAGGCCCGTCTGCTCGGCCTTCCTGAGGAAACACGAGTCGTTTCGGCCGAAGAGTTGCGCAAGCGGGTGCCCTTCGAGGACCTGGAAGCCAGCGATGCCAAGCAGAAGCGTTTGACGGAGGGTGGGGAACCCTATCATCACGAATTTCGCTTTC
>VBAB01000322.1 GCA_005888525.1 Alphaproteobacteria bacterium | reverse complement strand
CCAGTGGTTCATTGCCGCGCCGATGATGATCATCGACCGCCCATTGGTCTTCTCGGCATTGCGCGCGAACTCGCGGGCAGTCTGGATGATCTGATCGCGCGGCACCCCGCTGATTCTTTCGGCCCATGCCGGCGTGTAGGGCACGTTCTCGTCGTAGGACTTGGCCACGTGCTCGCCGCCGAAGCCGCGATCGACGCCATAGTTGGCGACGAACAGGTCGAACACAGAGGCAACCAGCGCCTCGCCATCCTTCAGCTTGACGCGCTTTGCTGGAACGTTGCGCACCAGGACGCTTGGATGGTCGGTGCCGGCGAAGTGGTCATGTTCACGGTTGCCGAAGTAGGGAAAGGCAACAGCGGCAAACTCGTCCTTGATGTCGTCGAGCGACAAGCGCAGCCTGGTCTCGGCACCGGCAGCGTTCTTCTCCTCCAGGTTCCACTTGCCCTTTTCGCCCCAACGGAACCCGATCGAGCCATTAGGTGCGACAATCGCGCCGGACGTCTCGTCGAACGCCACCGTTTTCCAATCCGGATTGTTGCTCTCGCCCAATCCACCTTCGAAATCCGAGGTGCGCAGCAGCCGATCCGGTACCAGCTGGTCGCCCTGCTTCACCAACCGTACCAGCATCGGCATGTCGCTATATTGGCGGACGTAATCCTCGAAATACTTGGCCTTCCGGTCGATGTGGAACTCGCGCAGGATGACGTGACCCATGGCCATGGCGAGGGCCGCGTCGGTGCCCTGTTTCACGGAGATCCATAGATCGGCGAACTTGGAGGCCTCCGAATAGTCCGGGCAGATGACGACGCTCTTGGCGCCTTTGTAGCGAACCTCGGTGTAAAAATGGGCGTCGGGCGTGCGCGTCTGGGGCACGTTCGAGCCCCAGATGATCAGGAAGCCCGCGTTGTACCAGTCGGCCGATTCCGGCACGTCGGTCTGCTCGCCCCAGGTCTGCGGGGACGCCGGCGGCAGGTCGCAATACCAGTCGTAGAACGACATGCACACGCCGCCCAGCAGCGAGAGATAGCGCGAGCCGGCCGCGTAGCTGACCATCGACATGGCGGGAATGGGCGAAAAGCCGATGAGCGGCGACGATCTCGGTGACCTCATCCCAAGTCGCGCGCACGAAGCCGCCGAGGCCGCGCTTCTTGGTGTAGGCAGCGCGCTTCTCGGGGTTCTCGACGATCGAAGCCCATGCCGCGACCGGTGTCCGCAGCGCGCGGGCGTCGCGCCACAGCTTGAGCAGGCGCGAGCGCACCAGCGGGTACTTCACGCGGTTGCCGGAATAGAGATACCAGCTGTAGCTGGCACCCCTCGAGCAGCCGCGTGGCTCGTGGTTCGGCAAATCCGGTCGAGTGCGGGGGTAGTCGGTCTGCTGCGTCTCCCAGGTGACGATGCCGCCCTTGACGTAGATCTTCCACGAACATGAGCCGGTACAGTTGGCGCCGTGCGTCGAGCGCACGATCTTGTCGTGCTGCCAGCGCTTGCGGTAGCCGTCCTCCCAGCGCCGGTCCTCGTTGGTGGTGATGCCGTGACCGTCGGAAGGTGAGGCGGTCCAGGAAGTGGCTCATCGGTCGTTCCCGATCATTCGGCTGGTTGAGCAGCAGGCGCGCGGGCGGACGGCGACGGCCCGCCCCGCTCGATGTCGCGCAGCAGCCCGCCGCGGCGCGTATAGAACCACCAGGTGATGGCGATGCAGCTGAGGTAGAAGACGAGGAAGCCCCACAGGGCCGCTTCGGCCCCGCCGGTCCAGCTGATCGAGGTGCCGTAGCTCTTGGGGATGAAGAACGCGCCGTAGGCCGCGATGGCCGAGCTGAAGCCGATGATCGCCGCACTCTCCTTATCCCCTTGCCTCACACGCATTGCCGTGTCGGCAGTCGGCATCAGCCGGTCCATCTCCGTGCGCATGATCGCGGGGATCATCTGGAACGTGGACGCGTTGCCGACGCCGCTGACGAAGAACAGGAACAGGAACATGGCGAAGAAGCCGGGCCAGCTGCCGACACCGAGGAAGTAGAGGACGCCGACGACGCCGATGGCCATGCCGACGAACACCCAGAAGGTGACGCGGCCACCGCCATACTTGTCCGACATCCAGCCCGTGAGCGAGCGGGAGAGCGCGCCCACCAGCGGTCCGAGGAAGGCGTAGGTGAGCGCATTGATCTCGGGGAACTGCGTCTTGGCGAGCAGCGGGAAGCCGGCGGAATAGCCGATGAACGAGCCGAAGGTGCCGGTGTAGAGCCAGCACATGATCCAATTGTGCTTTCTCTGGAAGATCACGGCCTGCTCGGCGAACGAGGCCTTGGCCGAGGCGATGTCATGCATGCCGAACCAGGCGGCGAACGCGCTGGCAATGATGAACGGCACCCAGATGTAGCCGGCATTCTGCAGCCACAGCGGCGTCTCGGCGCTGCCTTGCTTGATCATGATGGGTTCGCCGCCGAGCCAACCGAAGACGCCGGCGGTGATGACGAGCGGCACAACGAATTGCACGACGCTGACGCCGAGATTGCCAAGCCCGGCATTGAGGGCCAGCGCGTTGCCCTTCTCCGCTTTGGGAAAGAAAAAGGAGATGTTCGACATGGACGAGGCGAAGTTGCCGCCGCCAAAGCCGCATAGCAGCGCCAGCGCGAGGAACAGCCAGTAGGGGGTGGCCGGGTTTTGCACGGCCATGCCGATGCCGACGGCAGGAATGATGAGTGACCAGGTGGTGAGGGTGGTCCACAGCCGGCCGCCAAAGATCGGTACCATGAAGGAATAGAAGATGCGTAGCGTGGCTCCCGACAAACCAGGCAGTGCGGCGAGCCAGAACAGCTGGTCGGTGGTATAGGTGAAGCCGATCGAGGGAAGCTTGGCGACCACCACCGACCACACCATCCAGACGGCAAACGAGAGCAGCAGTGCCGGGATGGAGATGAGCAAGTTGCGTCGCGCAATGGCCCGCCCCCGCGTTGCCCAAAACTCCTTGTCCTCGGGGCGCCAGTCCTCGATCAGATGCGGGCCCAGCGCGCCCACGTGCTGGGGTTCGTGGATTTCCTGCATCTCGGGTAGCTCGGGGAGCTTTTTGAGCTGTTCGCCATAAACGCCCTTCTCCATCGTGCGAATGGCGAGGTGCATCCACACCAGGGCGCCAGCCGAGATTGCGAACAGCGCCATGAAGCAGCTCTGCCACACGCCCGTGAGGTCGTTGAGCATGCCGAACAGGATCGGCAGCACGAAGCCGCCGAGCCCGCCGACTAGCCCTACCACCCCGCCCACCGAGCCGACGTGCTGCGGGTAGTAAACCGGGATGTGTTTGAAGACGGCGGCCTTGCCCAGGCTCATGAAGAAGCCAAGCACGAACACGATCACGGTGAAGGCGAAGAGGCCGGTCTCGAGCCGGAATGTCATCGGCCCGCGGATGCCTTGCACGATGTATTCGGTCGGCGGGTAGGACAGGATGAAGCAAGCGGCCACAGAGACGCCAAACGTCCAATACATCACGCGGCGCGCGCCGTACTTGTCGGAGAGCACCCCACCGTAGACGCGGAACAGGCTGGCCGGCACCGAATAGGCTGCACCGATCATGCCGGCGGTGGTGATGTCGAGGCCGTAGACGCCGATCAGGTAGCGGGGCAGCCACAGCGCCAGCGCAACAAACGCGCCGAAGACGAAGAAGTAGTAGAGCGAGAAGCGCCAGACCTGGATGTTCTTTAGCGGCGCGAGCATGCTCGCGAGCGACTCAGGTTTGGTCCCGCTGCGACGGCGCGCCTGCAACTGCGGATCGTCCCTTGTCGTGAGCCAGAAGACGATTCCCATCACCGCGATGGCCGCCGCCCATACGTTGGCGACGGTCTGCCAGCCGTAGGCCACCATGATGAAAGGCGCGACGAATTTGGTGACCGCCGCTCCGACATTGCCGGCGCCAAAGATGCCGAGCGCGGTGCCCTGACTTTCCTTCGGGTACCATTTGGAGACGTAGGTGATGCCGACCGCAAACGAGCCGCCCGCGACGCCGACGCCGAGCGCCGCCAGCAGGAACGTCGGATAGTCGTAGGCAAAGGTCAGCAGCCAGGTCGCCACCGCCGCCGAAAGCATCACCGCCGTGTAGACGATGCGGCCGCCGTACTGGTCCGTCCAGATGCCGAGCATCAGGCGGATCAGGGAGCCGGTCAGGATCGGCGTGCCGACCAGCAATCCGAATTGCGTATCGTTGAGCCCCAGATCCTTCTTGATCTGCACGCCGATGATGGAAAAGATCGTCCACACCGCAAAGCAGACCGTGAAGGCGACAGTCGAAGCCCACAAAGCGCGTTGCTGATCGACTGTGCGTACTTCCGCCAGGTGCTGCATGGCATCGTCCCCAAGACCGCGCATACTGTCTCGATGACCAATGTCACTTGGCCGTCGTCTCACCTTTGACTTGGATCAAGGGTGGCCGCGGCGCTCCGACACCGGTGGTTCGACATGCACCAGGGTCGCGAACACGCGAAGATCAGGGAGTTGAGTCCGAGCTGGCTGCCTTGGCCAGCGCGTCGACATCGCGCACTGAAATACGCCGCGGATCGAGCCTCTTGATGGTCCCGATCGCTTCCAGCTGTTTCAGCTGACGACTGACGGTTTCCAAGCGGAGACCCAGATAGTCCGCCATTTCGGTGCGTGTGAGCGGCATGATGAGCTGACGGCATGGCCCCTGTTCGCAATCGGGACATGGTCGCGACGTCCGTTGCAGGATGGTAAGCAGCAGCGCCGCCACTTTCTCTTGCGCAGTCTTGCGGCCGAGCAGGAGCATCCAATCGCGAGCGGCGTCGACCGAATCCAGCGTGCGCTCGAGAAAGATCTGCTTCAGGTCGGACCGTTCCTGCATGAACCCTTCAAAGTAGGTGCGACCGTAGCAACAGAGCTGAACTTCCGTCGCGGTCTCGGCTGTGTAAGGGAATTCCGCGCGGTACGGCCGCCCAAGAAAATCTCCGGGGAACAGCAAGGCCACGATCTGCTGACGGCCATCCGATAGGGTCTTGGAAAGCTTGATGACGCCGGAGAGCACGGTCGCGCACCAATCCTCGGACGCGGCCACGCCGGCGATCAGCTGCCCGGCCGGATACAAGCGCCGATAGGACCTGCGATTGAGGCGCGCGAGCTGCTGGGTGTTGAGCACCCCGCATAGCGCGGTCTCTCGCACGGCGCATGCAGAACAGGCTCTTGGCCGAGGGGCCATCAAGGTCGTGTGCTCCTGATCACAAAGCCATCCATGCACAATTGGCCGCAGCTTGGTTTGATCCAGGTCAAGCGGCGGATGTCGGCTCGCGGCAGCATCGAAGCACCGCAGAAGGATATAGCCCGTGAGCGATTTCTGCCTCAGTCCGCACGCATTGGCCGGCATCGCACGCCAGGCCGACCTGATGGATCGAATGGCCTTACGTGCCGGTATCGGCCCGTCCACGACTGCTCGAAGCGCCGATCCGGCCCTCTGGTACGAGGCGCGCCTCAAATGCATTGGCTGCGCAGTGAGTGAGCGGTGCGTGCGGTCTCTCGCATCACCTGGATCAACCGGGCAGACGCAAGTCCCAAGCTTCTGCGCCAACCGAGCGTATTTTGGCGATCTAGGCCGACATGTCAGCAACTTGGAGTTGGGAGGAGCAAATGATGGTCGAGCACGCATCGGATTTCCTCACGCGCCTGCGCCAGGGCTGGCGTCGAGCTCTCAGCAACCGTCGGGCGATCAACGAAATGGCGGCTTGCCCGCCAGGTGAGCTGAGGCGCATCGCCTCTGATGTGGGACTGAGCGGCAACGACTTGCGCCGGCTATGTTGCACTCACAATGGGCCGTCCGAGTTACTACCGCACCGACTGCAATTGTTGGGAATCGATCCGGAGTTTTTGAGGCATGCGGCGCCCGCGACGTCCAGAGACCTTGCGCGTGTGTGCGCGTCCTGCAAGGCGTCCCGCCGTTGTGCCCACGATTTGGCACGCGGCGACGTCCAGGCCGGGATGGATGGCTATTGCTTGAACGGCCCGACCATCGATGCCCTCACAGTGCGCGATGGGCGTTCAGTGCAATAGCGCTCGAAGCGGGAGGTCAGCATGCGCTGGTGGATGACGCGCCGTGTCGAACGACAAGCGACTCGCATGCATGAAGTGATGGAGCGGCTCGACGTTGACGCCGCAGCACTGGCGCGTGTGCGCCAAGGTCAGGCCTATGCGGAAGCCCGCGCCCGCTGCCTGACATGCGGGACCAGCGATAGATGCCTCAGATGGTTGGACAGCCGCTCTGCCTCGAGTGAACCGCCCGAGTTTTGTCCCAACCAGCGCTTGTTCGAAGAGTTCCGAAAGACCTAGCAGGCTGTTGAAATTCGACCCTGCCGAAGATCATTTCCACGATCGACGGTCCTGACCTCGTGCGCGCCCGCGCGTTCGCGATAGGCCTCGGCAAGTGCATGGCAGAGATGGCACCCTCGTGGATGGCTTGCACAATGCAGATACGCGTCATGATCGAACGCCTCAGACGCCATTACTGCTTTTGATCGGTCGGCGCGCGCGACTTGAGTCCGGAGATGTAGGCGAGCAGGGCACCGATCTCGCGCGGTTCAAACGTGAACCCGGCATGGCCGGATGCCCGACCACGATACCTTCTGCCAGCGCCTGCACGGGGTGCATGGTTTGATGCCGATCAAATAGGAAGGACCTGCCCGACGAGCACAGGTGGAACGGCAACCTTTACTCAGCAGTCTTCGATCGGCCGTCCCGGGGGTATCGACCCTTGATCGAGGTCAAGGGCACGAAGCGGCCGAAGCGACATGTAATCTGGCCACCGCTTCGAGGAGGACATCGTGGTCTGGCCACCGCTTTTGCAGGTGCAAATGGCTGATGGAGAAGTCCGATTGACCGCGGCAG
>VBAB01000321.1:5541-5891 GCA_005888525.1 Alphaproteobacteria bacterium | reverse complement strand
CCGCTCTCGACTCTGGACCGTCAACGTCGCTATACGCTGACGGAAGTCGATAACCTACACGCGAAGTGGGTGGGTGAGATCGTTCTTGACACACTCGGGCTTAGCATCAGCTATATCCCGACCCATGTCCGTTGCACGAGCAAGACGCAACTGACCGCGATGCTGATGCGCGGCACTGATCTCCATGGAAATTTCGATGATGAGCCACGGCCGCGGGTCGATTTCGGCGACGCCGAGCGCGCCGCCCACGCCGATGCGGTTGCGCGCTTTCGTGCTTCCAATGCCGAACAGACTCGACGCTACGAGCCGGCAACTTGAGCGTGGCGCGGACCAACCGCGCAACGAGCCGC
>VBAB01000321.1:0-5404 GCA_005888525.1 Alphaproteobacteria bacterium | reverse complement strand
CGCTTGGAATCCTGTGGGAAGGTCGAGTGTCTACCCCCACCGTAACTCATTCAATTCCTTAGATCATGGCGCGCCGCCCTGGGCACCATTATTTTTTTTGAATTTTCCTTCGTCATGATCGCGCGAGGTTCGCCCGGGTCATGCATGTCCACCATGTGGCCTTTTTGCCGCCCAAGCGGCGCGGCGCCCCTCCCTTGGCTCCGGCCCGACCATAACGCGCGGGCCTCCGCCTGCGCGCACGCACAGGACACGCGACAGGGTGCAGAGAGCCTGATGATTACCGAAGACGACATTGCCGAGGCGATGACCCGAATGCCCACACTATTGGAGCGGCTGGATCGGGAATGGAGGGCGTGGAAGCGCGCGAGCACAGAGGACCGCTTCCTCTTCGACAAGTACATTTTGCCGGATAGGCCCGGAGAACCTCCACGTGCCGAGGGGATACGCATCCGCGTCAAGAAGTCAGGAGGAGAGGTTCTCGGCTACTGGCGTTTCGAGGGCGGCAAGTTCCTCTTCAGTCGGGATGCGGATGGGGATGACCACCTATTCGCTGCCGAAACCGAAAGTCAGGCCGTAAGGTGGACCCGTGCCGTTTGCTGCGGACCACGGGCAGGATTGCAGGGACGCGCTCGGCGCCGGAGGTGCACCGCGAGCTACGGGGGCTGAGTATCCAGATGATCGACGCGCAGACCCAGGAGAGGATCAGGGCATTCGTCCCTTACCCGACCCTGCATGGCGGTGCGCTCGAGCCCGACGTGGGGTTTGCGCTAGTGCAGACTTAATCTGCTCGTTTCGGGCCTTACCGCCCTTGACCCGCAACGGCCCTCATTTTGCCGGTCGCTAAGACTTCGTCCCCTTCGGAAAGTACCTAAGCTGTCGAAGAAGCAGTGACAAACGCCGATTAGGAGCCCAGGGTCCGAAAGCATACGCAACACCATGGCTGCCCCAGCTACGCTGTCATGGCCTTCTGCCAGTCGGTCATTGCGCTTGTTGCGCGTTGAGGATTGATCGACGGCTCGGGACACTGCGGCCCCACGTGAAGACCGCCCTGCCTCTGGCATTTGCGCTTAGCCGTGCATAGGTCCGACATGGAGCATCCAGTTCTCCGGGGGCGCTCGATCCTCATAGTCGAAAACGAACTCCTTATTGCCATGGATATTGCGCAGGCATTGGAGCGGGCTGGCGCTAACGCCACGATGACGACGACCGCTCGTCATGCGCTGATCCTGATTGAGCACGATGGCCTAGCAGGCGCCATCATGGACCATGGGTTGACCGATGGTATAGCACCCAAGTGTGCGCACGGCTGAAAGAGCGTGGCATCCCCTACCTGAGCTACAGCGGTTACGATCCGGTGCCGGGCGCAAGCCCGGACGCACCGCACATATCCAAGCCTGTGAGCATGGACGTGTTGATGAGCGCAATGGAGGAGTTGCTCGCGGGACCTCCTCGAGCTTCCTAGCGAATGCGGCCTCTCGCTTTCTCAAGTGCGGCGACGGTTAGAACCCTGGTGGACATCCGCCGCGGTTCACGACCTTCGTTTGAACTATCCATTAGACCGCGCGTTCTCCATGATCGTCACCGGAGTTTCCAATGACCCAAGAGCGTTCAGGTGTCGCACTGCGTGGCTTCGCCAGCATGGATGCCAGCAAACAGCGCGAGATTGCCAGAAAGCGCGGTGCCAACGTCCCGCACGAAAAGCGAAGCTTCGCGCAAGATCGGGCTCTCGCTGCGGACGCAGGGCGCAAAGGTGGTCGCGCCGTCGCGCCGCAGGCCCGCAGCTTTTCTGCCAACCGCGATCTGGCATCCGAAGCGGGACGCAAAGGCGGTCGAGCGGCTCAGAGCGAGCGTCGACGACGGCTGAGGGAAGCCTAACGGCCACGCGCTGCGCGGTTGAGCGACAATCGACATCGCTATCGAGGCAGCCAAGTTGCCGGGTACGGTGCGCTCAGTCACTGGTCCCGGCGCGAGGGGGCGGCTGGGGGAAAGGACGACGACGCCGGCGCCCGCCAAGAGCGGCGCTCGACCTTCGCAGGCGCAGGCGCACCGCTTCGGAGACGCGGAGGCCGTGCCGGTACATCATGAGCATGAGCAGGTGATCGCGCGCGCCGTGCCGGCCCCTCTTCGCCGCGCCGAGGACGCGGTCGATCTCGTCCTCGGCCCACCCAACCTTGATCTCGCCGAGCTGGCATCAGGGAAAACCCTGATGGGAAATTTAACCAAAGGCTAAAACCAGGGAGATGGAAAGTCTCGCCACTTGAGCATCACGAGCCAGCGGGATAAGAGGACAGGGGTCGTTGCTCCACTAGGTCAGGTGCGTGTAAGGATCTATAGCGCTTAAGTCTGAAGGTTGCCGTCGCGAACGAACGGAGTCGAGAGGGGTTGTGGTACTAGCAAGGATTACGCCGAACGGCACGGCACGAGTCCATGCTTTGGGCGATGTCAACGGTCTCTCGCGGGAGGCTATCGAGGCACTTCCTGCCGCGATCTACATGACGGACGCGGAGGGGCGCCTCACCTTTTACAACGAGGCTGCGGCGGAGCTTTGGGGTTGCCGCCCTGAACTTGGGGAAAACAAGTTCTGCGGTTCCTGGAAGCTCTATTGGCCGGATGGCACACCCCTGCCGCATGACGAGTGCCCGATGGCATTGGCACTGCGTCAAAGGCGACCGATCCGTGGCATGGAAGCGGTAGCTGAGCGCCCGGACGGCACGCGGATTCCTTTCGTCCCCTACCCGACACCGCTGTTCGATGGATCCGGAAGATTGACGGGTGCCGTCAACATGCTTGTCGATATCAGCGAACGCAAGCAGGCTGAAGCGGACCTCGCAGAACGACAGGCGCAGCTGGCGGCGTTCGTCGAGCACGCGCCGGCGGCGATTGCCATGTTCGATCGCGAGATGCGCTACCTCGCTGTCTCGCGGCGGTTCCTCGTTGATTACGGTCTTCCCCCAGATACAGAGCTCATTGGCCGGTCTCATTACGCGGTGTTTCCCGACATCCCGGAGCAGTGGCGCGACATTCATGCCCGAGTGCTAAAGGGTGAGGAGTTGTCTCAGGAGGAGGACCAATTCACGCATCACGATGGGCGCACCGACTGGGTGCGCTGGTCCATGGTGCCTTGGCTCCGGGCCGATGGAAATATTGGCGGCGCGCTCCTGTTCGCAGAAATCAGGACGGAGCAGGTTGAGGCGCGGCGCGCTCTTGCCGATAGCGAGGCACGGTTCCGGGCAACGTTCGAAAATGCGGCCGTTGGCGTTGCGCTGGTGGGTTCCGACGGATCAATTCTGCGCGCCAACAACAGCTTCGCCCGGATGCTTGGTTATTCCGCTGAGGAACTCAAGAGCAGGACCTTCCAGCACCTCACACATCCCGACGATCTCGCAACCAATCTCTCGGTGCTCAACAAGACACTCGTGGGCGACGCCGAAAGCTACTGCATCGAGAAACGCTATATGCGCAAGGATGGCGGTATCGTCTGGGCAAGTCTCGCCGTCGGCAGCGTGCGTAAGACGGATGGCAGCGTCGACTATTTCGTCTCCGTAGTTGAGGACATTACCGACCGCAAGCGTGCCGAGACTCGCCTCGCGGAGCGCAATGCGCAACTCGATCTCGCTGGGAAGATCGCGCGAATTGGCAGCTTCATGTATGACGACCGCACAAGGAAATTGCAGCTGTCACCAGGTTGTGCGGCCATTTATGGCCTGCCCGAGGGCACGTTTGAGATTTCACGCGAAGATTGGCGCGCACGGGTGCAGCCGGACGATCTGCTATCGTTGGACGCCGTCGCTCGTCGCGCATTCACTAATGGCGAACGAGAGTTCGTCTTGGAATTTCGGATATTCCGCGACGGTCAGGTGCGGTGGATCGAGTCGCGTGTCCTCATCTCATACAACGAAGCTGGGAAGCCAGTACGAAGGATCGGAGCCGAGATCGACGTTACTGAACGCAAACAGGCGCAACAGGCACTGGCCGAGCGCAACATACAGCTCACCCTGGCAGCAAAGGCTGGTCTCGTTGGTACCTACGCGTATGACGCCGACACGGAGATCATGCAGATTTCTGGCGGGTATGCGGCCATCCACGGATTTCCTGAAGGCACTACCGAAATAGCACGCAGCGAATGCCTGGCTGGCGTGCACCGCGACGACGTAGGACGGGTGCAACAGTTGCGCAGCCAGGCGTTCCGTAACCGCTGGCGCGAATACAAGGTCGAGTATCGTATCATTCGTCCTGGTGGTGAGCTGCGTTGGGTCGAGGCGCGCTGTTTCCTTTCCTTTAGCGGCGAAGGACACCCACTCCGAGTCGTCGGCGTCAGCATTGACATAACCGAGCGCAAACGGGTGGAGGAAGAGCAACGTACTTTGCTGGCCGAGCTCGATCATCGCGTCAAGAACGCACTCGCGACTGTCAGCGCTGTCGTCTCCCACACTCGGCAAGGGAGCAGATCCATCGCCGATTTCGCAGCGGCGCTCGATGGACGCATTCGCTCGATGGCAACGTCACACGAACTTTTGAGCGCGCGTCAATGGCATGGGGTGTCGCTAACGGAGCTCGTCCAGCGCGAGCTCGTACCGTATGCCACCCGCAACAACACCGAGCTCAACGGCCCTGACGTCTCACTGAAACCCGCGGCGGGTCAAGCGATGGCCATGGTACTGCATGAGCTCGCCACCAATGCTGCAAAGTATGGCGCTCTCTCTACTAGGAATGGTCGCGTGTCGGTCCGCTGGGACCGCCACCTCAACGGGCACCCGCGGTCGGATCTGGTGTTCGAATGGCAGGAAATTGGCGGTCCCCCTGTGGTTGCCCTCGGCAAATCAAGCTATGGGACGAGCACAATTCGCGGCCTAATCCCCTA
Source organism: Alphaproteobacteria bacterium (assembly GCA_005888525.1). Classification (GTDB taxonomy): domain Bacteria; phylum Pseudomonadota; class Alphaproteobacteria; order Rhizobiales; family Hyphomicrobiaceae; genus AWTP1-13. The sequence goes on along the minus strand of VBAB01000321.1, from coordinate 543 downwards.
CGAGTTCGGTGGGAAGGTCGACCTTGTGCTCGCTCTGGACGGGGTCCGGTGCCGTCTGGAACTTCCCGCTGAATGGCTCGACAACGATAGCCAACCTTTTTCACCACCGCACATGCATCACGGCGAACCGGAGAAGCCTGAATTTGAGATTGACCGCCGGCGTGAACAAAACGACCGGTGAGCCTGCTCACGTTGCTAGTGATTTCTACGCCGCCTTCGCGCCTTGGCGTTTACGACCAAGACCCACAAACTACATACACAACTGCCGGACCTACACCGCTCATCGATTATCTCTGCTGCTGCGCTTCCTTGCCGGGGCGATCCGCACCCTTGTTGATCCGGCAGATCCGAACGATATGAAAGCGGCACACGCGCTGCAGGACGCCATCAAGGTCGAGCAGCCGGGCGGTCGGGACAAGTTCGAAGTGTCCAAGTGGGATGATCCGGTGAGCCAGAAAAAAATCCGCGACGGTCGACGGCTTCTGGTCCATCAGTCTCTACAACGCCGACGGATATTTTCCGAAGAACGAGCTTAACTCCTAC
>VBAB01000320.1 GCA_005888525.1 Alphaproteobacteria bacterium | reverse complement strand
GTACTGCCGCGCCATCTTGAGCGCCGCCTCGATGGCCTCCGAGCCGCCGCTGACGAAGTAGACGTGGCTGGTGCCCGGCGGGGCATGGGCGACGAGGTCCTCGCCCAGCTGCTCCGCGACCTGCGTGGTGAAGAAGCTGGTGTGCGCGTAAGCCAGCTTGTCGAGCTGGGCGTGCATGGCGGCCAGCACATGCGCGTGGCCATGTCCGAGGCACGACACCGCCGCGCCGCCCGAGGCATCGATGTATTGCTTGCCGGCGGCATCCCAGATGTGGATGCCTTCGCCACGCACGGCCACTGGATAGCTGTGTGCGATCGAGCGCTGCAGGACACGCGTCATGTGAGCCTTCCTTGGGTGTCTGACCCTCCGGGTCAGATACCATATCGCAACCCATCTGTGAGCGCGGCGCAAGAACCGTAGGTGTCCGACCTCTGTGTCAGACACCATGGTGCGATCTATCGGTAAGCGCGGCGCAATGGTGTCAGACCCGGAGGGTCTGACACCACGGCTACTTCAGCACCACCGACGGCAGCCACAGCGTCAGCGCCGGAATGTAGGTGACGAGCAGAAGCACGATGACCATCGGCACGTAAAAGATCAGGATGCTGCGCGAGACGGCCTCCATGCTGACGCGGCCGATGGCGCATCCCACCACCATGGTCGGACCCACCGGCGGCGTCAGCAGGCCGATCCCCAGGTTGAGGATCATGATGATGCCGAAATGCACGGGGTCGATGCCGAACGTCTTGATGACGGGGAGGAAGATCGGCGTGCAGATCAGCAGCATCGGCGCCAGGTCCATGAAGGTGCCGAGCGCCAGCAGCAGGATGTTGACCCACAGCAGGAACATGTACTTGTCGCTGGAGATGTCGACGAAGAACTGTGTGGCCATGGCGGGCACGCGCATGATCGCCATCATGTAGCCGAAGGCGATGGAGAAGCCGATCATGATCATGACCATGCCGACCGTGCGCACCACGCGCGCGATCAGCTTCGGCAATTCGCTCCACTTGACGTCGCGATAGACGAACATGGTCACAAAGAACGCGTAGACGACCGCGACCGCCCCTGCCTCGGTCGGCGTGAAGACACCCGAAAGAATGCCCCCCAGAATGATGGCGATCGTGACCATGCCCCAGACCGCATCGAGCGCGATCTTGAGCGCTTGGCCGAGCGGGACCACCTCGCCCTTCGGGTAGTCGTTGCGATACGCGATGATGAGAACGAGGATGATGAGCGACAGCCCCAGCAGCAGGGCCGGAATGATGCCGGCCATGAACAGGTGGGCGACCGAGATCGTCCCGCCGGCGGCGATCGAATAGATGATCATATTGTGCGAAGGCGGCACGAGCAGCGGCTGCAGCGAGCCCGAGATCGTCACGTTCACCGCGAACAGGCGCGGATAGCCGTTCTTGATCATCTGCGGGATCATCACCGAGCCGACTGCGGCGGTATCGGCGACGGAAGAGCCGGATATGCAGCCGAACATGGTCGAGGCCAGGATGTTGACCAGCGCCATCCCGCCTCTGATGAAGCCGACGAACACCTTGGCGAGGTTGACGAGCCGCTCCGCCATGCCGCCGACCGCCATGATGGCGCCGGCCAGGATGAAGAAGGGAATGGCCAGCAGCGAGAAGCCGCTCATCCCGCCGGAGACTTTCAGCATGACGGCTTCGAGCGGAATGCCGACCCACAGCGCGGCAAGGATGGAGGCGATCCCCAGCGCGTAGGCGACCGGCATGCCCATGAGGCAGACGATGGTAAAGCTGCCGATGAGGATGAAGACGTCCATGATCGCAGGCCCTTCGTTATCCGATCATTCCGTCGACAGCTGACTGACGGTCTCGGGCTCGGGCTCGGAGAAGAATTTTTGGGTCATGAAGCGCTCGATCACGAATAGCGCGGTCAGGGCGCCGCCGATCGGGATCGGCAGATAGGCCAGGCCTACCCAGATGATCGGGAACTCGGGGATGGCTTGATACCAGGTGGCCTGCACGAGCTTGATGCCCCACACCAGCATGAAAAGGTTGGTGGCCAGCATGCAGACTTCCAGGAACCAGCCCAGATACGTCTTGGCCGGCTCGTCGAGAAAGGCGGGCAGCACGCCGACGCCGATGTGCAGATACTCTCGGTAGCACACGACCGCCGACAGGAACGACATGACGATCATCAGCAACACGGCCAGCGGCTCGGGCCAGGAGGCGGCGCTGTTGAGGACGTAGCGGCAGAAGACCCCGTAGGGAATGGTGATCACGATGATCACCAAACACGCGCCTGCCAGGAACAGACACGCGCGATGAATTTCATCCATCACCCTGATGTATTGGGCTTTCATTCCTTCCCCCTTGGCAACGGACGGGCCGGCAGAGCTCCACGCGGGAGCCCGCCGGCCCTCGTCAGATAACGGCCAGCCTCACTTCACGCCTTGGATGCGCTCGATCAGTGCCGCGTGCTGGGCGCCGTACTTGTCCCACACCGGCTTGACGGCGGCCTGGAACTGCTTCTTGTCGGCCACCTCGTTGATCTCGATGCCGGCCTTTTTCAGGATTTCGATCGAGGCCTTCTCGCGCTCGTACCAAAGCGTGCGCTGCTCCTGCTGCGCTTCCTTGGCGAACCTCATGACCAGCGCTTGATCTTCCTTGGACAGGCCTTCCCATGACTTCTTCGAGAAGACGAGGAGCTCGGGAATGATCAGATGGCCGGTGCGCGAATAGTACTTGGCGTAGCGATAGTGCTGGCCGCTCTCGTAGCTGGGCTCGTTGTTCTCCGCTCCGTCCACGACGCCGGTCTGCATGGCGTTGACGAGCTGATCGAAGCCCATGGCGACGCCGTTGCCGCCGAGCGAGTTCATGGTGTCGACGAACACGGGATTGCCCATCATGCGGATCTTGAGGCCCTTGAGGTCCTCCACCGTCTTGATCGGGTGCTTGCTGTTGTAGACGTTGCGCGTCCCGCCGTTCATCCAGCACAGGCCGATGAGGCCGGCGGTAGGATGGTCGGAGAGCTTCTTGAGCATCTCGTCGCCGATCGGCCCGTCCATGACTTTCTCGGCGTGCGTCGCATCCCGGAAAACGAACGGCAGGTTGAACACGTTGAGCTCCGGCACGAGCGGGCCCATCGGCCCGACGCTGATGCGGGCGATCTGCAGGGCGCCGACCTGCGCCTGCTCGATCATCTCCTTCTCGCCGCCGAGCTGCATGGAGGGGTACATCTGGATGCTGATGCGCGCATCGGTGGCGGCTGCGAGCTTCTTGCCCATGCGCTCCACCGCCTCGACGGTGGGATAGCCGAGCGGATGCACGTCTGTGGCCTTGAGCACGAGCTTGGCCTGGGCGAAGGCGGCGGGCACCCTGACCGCACCCATTGCCAGCCCCGCCAAACCGAGTTTCACGACTGATCGCCTGTCCATGGGCTTCCTCCTCCTGGATTGCAGCGCTTCGTTGCGGCCGATTTTACTTCAAGGGCCCGACGGCGTCTCTGCGCGAGACGGTTGAACATGAGCCCCATCGGCTCTAGAACTTGTACGATGACCCGACGACCATCGAGCCTAGCCGCCTCCCACGGCGCTGACAAGCTCGCTCTGTTGCGCCCGCTTCGTCCTGCCCGCAATCTCACCGAGGAGGTGGTTGCGCGCATCGCCGAGGAGATCCGCAAGGGGAGGCTCGAGCCCGGCGCGCGCCTGCCGACCGAGCAGGAATTGATGAAAGCCATGGGGGTTTCCCGCACCGTCGTGCGCGAGGCGGTGGCGGCCTTGCGTGCCGAGGGCCTGGTGACGACCCGGCAGGGCTCGGGCGCCTTCGTCGCCGCCGATGCCAGCCGCGTGCCCTTCCGCATCGACCCGGAGGGCTTGAGCTCGATCGGCGACGTGCTCGAGGTGATGGAGCTGCGCCTGGCCATCGAGGTCGAGGCGGCGGCGCTCGCGGCCGAGCGCATCACGCCAGAGCGGCTCGTCCCCATCGGCCGGGCCTTGCGCGACATCGAGGCGGCGATCCTGCGGGGCGAAGGCGCCATCAACGAGGACTTCGCCTTCCATCGGGCCATTGCCGAGGCCTCGGGCAACCCGCGGTTCGCCCAGCTGCTCGAGTTTCTCGGCCGCCATGTCATTCCGCGCCAGAGCGTGCGCGTATCCATAGGCACACCCCGAGCGCAGCGACAGTACCTGGTGGGCATCCAGAAGGAGCATGGCCGCATCTACGAGGCCATTCGCGCAGGTCAATCGGCGGAGGCGCGCAAGGCCATGCGCACGCATCTGACTCGCAGCCTCCAGCGCTATCGAGGGCTCGCCGAGCGTCACTTGCACGCGGGCTGATCCGCGTCCATAGGTGGCTGGCGGGAGTGATATGTTGGAGGAGGCCAAAGGATGGCACGCATCTTGTTGACGGGCGCAGCCGGCGGCATCGGCACGCGCCTGCGCAAGCTGCTGAAGCCGGTCTATCCGGATCTGCGGCTGAGCGACATCACCAAGCCCGCTGAGCTGCACCCCGACGAGACCTTCCTCGCCGCCGATCTCGCCCGCATCGACGAGGTCGAGAAGATCGTGGACGGCATCGACGGGATCATCCACCTGGGCGGCATCTCCGGAGAGGCGCCCTGGGAGGGGATCCTGCAGTCCAACATCATCGGCTGCTACAATCTGTTTGAGGCGGCGCGCCGGAAAAGCGTCCAGCGTGTCGTCTTCGCCTCGTCGAACCACGCGGTCGGCTTCTATCCGCGCCACCACCACATCGGCGTCGACGTCACAGTGCGGCCAGACTCCCGCTACGGCGTCAGCAAGGCCTTCGGCGAGGCGCTGGGCTCGCTCTACGCCGACAAGCACGGGCTGCGGGTGCTGTGCCTGCGGATCGGCAACTTCGGCGACAAGCCGCTCGACAAGCGCCGGCTGTCGATCTGGGTGAAGCCGGAAGACCTCGTCCAGCTGATCCGTAT
>VBAB01000319.1:5088-5417 GCA_005888525.1 Alphaproteobacteria bacterium | reverse complement strand
TTCGGTGGCACACTGCCGAGCGACCTTGTCGTACTCGCGCAGGAAGTCCGGGACCTCGATGAGGTATCGAGCGAGGCGCGCGCGGTTGACCTCTAATTTGTGCGAACCTTCGAGAAGCCCGCGAATAACTTGATCGTCGTTTTCCGGAAAGGGTGACGCGGCGTTATGGAGCGGTGGTGATGACAGACACCATTCTGGACGGCAGCGGAGAGCAAACGCCCGGACGTCGCATTTTCAAAGGAACTGATCTGGAGATCGCCTACAATCTACTGGGCGACGATCTTCTCCTGCGGGTGAACAAAGTTGGCGTTCAGGTGTTCGGCGTGGTG
>VBAB01000319.1:0-4906 GCA_005888525.1 Alphaproteobacteria bacterium | reverse complement strand
TGGCCGGCGTCAAAGCGACGCGTGAGAAGATGAACAAGACGTAGAGACTAACGGAGGAGAGGAATTGCTGCGGGGAAAATCCAAAGGTTTGTCGTGGCGGAGATGCGCGATGCGTAATCGGGACGTGAGAGCGAGAACGCTGACTGCGGGAGCGGTCGCTAGCTTGCTTGTGGTTGTGGTGGTTGCGTTCGGTGGGCCGGTAGGAGCGCAGGACTCCCCACGCATAGGGGTCAAAGTGCGTACATTGTCTGCAGAGCTGCGCAAGCAACACAACCTCGGCGAGGAGGTGAAGGGCGCACTTGTCACCGCCGTCACTGCGGGCAGTCCAGCTCAAGAGAAAGGAATCGTCGCGGGAGATGTCATTGTAGAGGCCGCGGGCAAGCCGGTGGATACTGCGCAGACGGTCGCCAAGAGCATTGCGGCAGCTTCCGAGAGCATCTCCTTGAAGCTCGTGAACAGCAAGGGCGAGCGCCGCGAGGTGACGGTACCGGTTGCCGAAAAAACCTGCTCCGATCGTGCCGGGACCCAAATAGAAGTGCTGCGGTTCGGGACGGCCAGAAGTGATGGGGTAGGATGCGTTTGGGTGGCACTCCGGCGTTTGGAGTTGTGCCGTAGCCGAATCGAAGAATCCTTCACTCCCCAAGATGCGCGGGCTGGAAAGCGCGAACACAAGAAGCCTTTGCTCGACGGGCGAGCGCCTCCTCGAATTTCAGAGTTGATCATGTCGCATGAGCCATCATGACTTCCCGCGCCTTGTCGCCAACCTCGCGCAGCAGGCGCGCCACGATCTCCTGCACCTCATGCAGGTTCCGCTCGGCCTCGCCCCATTCCTCACCCTTGACGGCGTTGCATGCGGCGCTCATCGCCTCCAGGCCCTTGTGCGCCTCTTCAAGCATCATCGCATCCTTTAGTTCTTCTTGATCTCCACGCCCGGCAGCTTCACCAGCGTGTTCTGCTGACTATCCCAATACAAGTATCCCAGCACTCCCACGGCTACGACCAGCGCGCCGATGACAAATGATCTCATGATGGCCTCCTTCCAACCTCTGCTCACCGTCAACGCCGCAACGGACAGTCCGTTGCAAAGCCTGCGCTAGCAAGATAACGATCGCAGCGGATCGTCTTGCATTGCAGCATCGTTGGGTTGACCAACAATGCCGTGTCCGCCTTTTATTCGCCGCGAAGAGGCGCGAGCACAGCGCGCAAACGGGCGGGGTATCCAAATGCAAAATCCACCACTCTCTGGCGAGGCAATTCTTGTCGTCGAGGATGAACCCTTGGTCGCGCTCGATCTGCGACAAACTCTGGAAAGCGCCGGAGCGTACGTATTCGCGGCCACTCAACTCTCGCATGCCCTGCAGCTGGCAGGACATCCGGACATCTCCGCAGCGGTTCTCGACTACCGCCTTGGGGATGGCGACTGCACACCGATTTGCACGCTGCTGTCAGAGCGCGGCATCCCATTTGTGTTCTACAGCGGCTATGACGATGTGCGCCAGAACTGGCCTGATGCGGCCCATGTACAAAAACCCGCCGATGCAGCCACGATCGTGAAGGCCGTTGCCGCGGCCTTCGCAAACACGCCGTCGTCGATTGCCCGGGCCGCCTAAAGCACTTCCGTATCAGTTCTTCAATAGCCCCACGGAACGCAACGTGCCCGTGATGATTTGGCGCGGATCGAGCGGATTGCGCGCACCCGCCTGCGCGCCCGCCTCGCTCAACAGCCCCGCAGCTTTCAACGCCGCTTCTATGACCGGGCGTGGATCATGGCGCTGCCAGCCTCCTGGCGAGCTTTCATCGCGCGCTTCTTCACTGGATGCGCTCTCCCGAGCGGCGAGCGCAGGGATCTCGCAGCTCTCCGCTTCTGCTGGCGCCAGCGGCCGCGCCGGCACTGCCGGTTCCCTCTCGGCGGCGACAGAGCTGCCCGCAAGGCCCCAAAATCTCAGGATGTGGTGGCTCGACGATAGGCCCACATCGAAGTGAAACGCCCCGGCGTTCCCGCAGCGCTCAACTCCCCGCGACGAGAGCGGTACGCCGTGGCCCATACCCGTTATGCTGACGGCCTCGATCACGTCCTCGTCGGCTTCAGTGCGCCACACCCGGCGTCGATGTCCCTCGATCGTGTGCTCGATGCGCGGCCGAACGCCTACGCCATGAACGTCGCTCCACTGCTTGAGGGCATCTTCCATGTTGCTCGGATGGACGATGGCGTCGGACATACCGTGCCACACCGAAATTTTCGGCCAGGTCCCGCGATGGCTAGCCGCCTCCCGGACAAGATCGCCAAAGGTGCGCGCCGAGCGATCGCTTCCCTTCGCCATGACCTGAAAGGCCTCCTGCACGTTCCGCGCTGAACCGTAGGGCAGGCCCGCGATGATCGCCCCTCCGGCGAACACATCGGGATAGGTTGCAAGCATGACAGCGGCCATTGCCCCGCCGGCGGACAACCCAACTATGAAGACACGCCGGCGATCGATGCCGTGGTCCCGGATCATCCGCTCGATCATCTGCCGGATCGAGAGCGCCTCGCCGTGGTCGCGCTGGGTATTGGGCGGCAGAAACCAGTTGAAGCAGTTGTTCGGATTGTTGGCCCGTTGCTGTTCAGGAAACAGCACCGCGAATCCGTGGGTGTCGGCGAGCGTCGACCATCCCGAACCGTGGTCATAGACAGCAGCGGTTTGCGTACAGCCATGCAAGGCCACGACCAGCGCGCGCGGCTTCGCCAAATCTTTGGGCACGTATGCAAGCATCCGCAGGCTGCCAGGATTGGTGCCGAAGCCGGCCACTTCGCGCAGCCGGCCTGGGACAGAAGGCTGGCCTCCACCCCGCTTCACCGCCGACGAGAGAAGCCGTTCGAAGCGATCGCGCAGCCGGGAGAGGTTGGCGAGCGTATCCTTCAAGCCCTTCATGAGTGCCTTTCCTTGGTTCTAACTATGCCGACCGCCAGCATGTAATGGTGCACTGCAGCATTACAAGCCGACCAGGACACGGAAGTTCCAAGGGAAATAGCACCTAGCTCGGCAATCCCGTCTCCACACGTCGCGAGGCGGCCGCCGAGCCAGTTTAGCCCCCGATCGCGACGACCGCGCTAGTGAAGACGAGGATTGCCAAGATGGCGGCGAAACCAGCAACAGTCAGGAGGGCATTCAAGGCTCGCATGACGGACACTCACGTGTTCTACGCGGCACGCTCTGCCGACAAAACGGCCGCCGCGATTGCCGCGTTCCTGCGTGCTTATACTTATCCTGTGGACAAGCTGAACGCTGCCTGAACTAGGACTTGAGCGTCGGCGTCCTGTCTCCGCGACTGCAGTGCTCTCCAAAATTGGGTCTATTGCCAGGTAGTTCGCCGCGAGTTTGTCGTAGCGAGTTGCGATCCGCCGGCAATGCTTGATCTTGTTGAAGAACCTCTCGATGCAGTTGTGCGCACGATAGAGATGAGGGCTGAAGCAGATCGGCTCCCGGCGATTGCGTTTTGGCGGAATGTTGGCCCACGCGCCTTGTTCGTTGACGAGTGTCCTGATCCAGCCTGCATCGTAGCCTCGATCGGCGAGCAGCATAGTTCGAGGAGCAAGACCGCTCAGCAATATTGAACAGAGGCGGTTGTCGTGAGCTTGGCCAGCCGTGATACCCAGTCGCAGGGGTAGGCCCTTGCCGTCAAATCGATTCGCCTCTGGCTGCGCGTTTATGAGTTCACGACCTAGTTGTGAGTCCTCAAGAGGTTGTTCCTGGTCAGGCCGAGTCGGCTGATGGGCGGGTTCTTGCCGAGGCTAGCATGCGGCCTATGCCAATTGTAGCGGTGCAGCCATGGCGAGAGTGCCTGGCGCCGCTGCTCTGAGTGGTCGAAGGCTGTGGCATAGGCCCATTCGCGCAGGGCAGTTTGGATAAAGCGCTCGGCCTTGCCGTTGGTCTGGGGCGTGTAGGGTTTGGTGCGGATGTGTTTGATGCGGAGCCGCTTGCAGGCTTTGGCGAAGGCGAAGGATTTGTAGCAGCTTCCGTTGTCGGTCATGACGCGATCGACGGTGACGCCGAGGCTTTTGAAGTAGGCAACTGCGGAGCGCAGGAAGGCCACGGCGCTCTTTTTCCTCTCATCGGGAAAGATGGCAGCCGTTGCGACCCTGGAGTGGTCGTCGATGGCGATGTGTGCGAACTCCCAGCCGACGCCGCGATTGTTGGATTGGCTGCGGCGATCGCCGGTGATGCGATGGCCGATGGCATTGAAGCGACCGAGTTTTTTGATGTCGATATGGATGATCTCGCCGGGCTTCTCGCGCTCATAGCGTGGCCTTGGCGGCTGCGGCTCGATGGCCGAGAGCAAGCTCAAGCCGCGCCGTTGGAGGACGCGCGAGACGGTTGCTTTGGAAATGCCGAGCTCGCCGGCGATGTGTTCCTGGGTGCGGCGCTGGCGGCGCAAAGCCTCGACGGCGTCGGCTGTGGCGAGGGAGATTTGGCTTGGCGATGAAAGAGGTTTTGAGGATCGGTCGCGCAAACCAACGACGCCTTGCGCTTTGAAGCGATCGAGCCACTTGGCGACAGTCTTGGGCGTGGTGTTGAAGTTTCGTGCGGCTGCGGCGTTGGTGAGCCTACCTTCGAGCACGGTACGAACCATGTCCTCTCGACCTTTCGGCGTGAGGCGGGCATTGTTGTGGACGTTCATTCGGTCCCCCGGTGTGAAGTTGGTGTGTGGCAACTTCAGCTTCCCCGGTCCGGACCGAATGGACAACCTCCTGAAAGTTCACAGCTAGCCGCATACGACTCGTTCTTCAACGACTGTGGTGATCTGCTGCAGAGGCACCGCGGCAGTTCGCCACCGGCGCCTCAATCCAGCACGTGGCTCACCATGCCGTCGGCGAGCTTGGGCTCGAACCAGGTGGACTTCGGCGGCATGATGGCGCCGACGTCGGACA
>VBAB01000318.1 GCA_005888525.1 Alphaproteobacteria bacterium | reverse complement strand
CTGAGCTGATACCAGCGGCCGCCCAGGAACATGCCGACCTCGGAAGCAGCGGTCGGCCGCACGGGGGATTGCGCGGGGCTGACGGCATAGCGTCCGGCAATTTCCGCCAGAAGCTGCTCCGGCGTGCGGCCGTTGAGGTCACGGATGACGCGGTTGTAGTCGAGGATCGTCATCTCGTGATGGGGGAATATCACGCTCAGGAAGTAGCGGTGCGAC
>VBAB01000317.1 GCA_005888525.1 Alphaproteobacteria bacterium | reverse complement strand
GACGCAGCCTCTTGGTCGGCTGCAGCTCCTCGAAGGCGAAGCCGGCGAGACTTTGCGTGTTCGTTGGGTTCAGCAGCACCCCGTCCGCTCCGGCCGCCTGCAGATCGCGGTTCGACCACTGCATGCCGACGGCACCGCGCAGCACGCCCAGACCGGTCTTGACCGGCAGATGCTGCGCCTCCATGCGCGCCTCGTACGTCGTCTGCAGGAAGGTCGAGCCAATGACCGTGACCGGCACGGAATCCACCTCGTCGTGCTTGTAATCGGTGGCGCCGAACCAGAAACGGATGGCCTCGAGGCCGAAGTCGTTGACGCGCCACTCGCCCCGGCTGGTGAATTTCGTCTGATTGAGGACGATGTGGTTCTTGTGCTCGGCAGCCTCGATGCCGGGAATGTAGTAGGTGGTGTCGAAGGACGAATAGGCGAGGCCGAGGAACCCGTCCTTGAAGACGTAGGAACCGCCGAGGGAGTAGCCCTCACTGGTGAAGCTGGTATTGGCCTGCGTCCCTCCGGGTATGCCGTAGTTGTCGGCGGCACGCGCAAACGTGTCGGCGTGGATGACGAAATTGTGGGCCCCTGCCTCGACAACCGCGGCACCATTGCGTCCATCGTCCACGGTGCTGAAGCCGCCGCGCGTCTCGATCAGGATACCGTTGGGGGGGATCGTCGTCGGAATTCGATTGTTGACGGCGTTGACGACGCCGCCGATCGCCTGCGAGCCGTAGCGCAGCGTCGCGGGCCCCCGCACCACCTCGACCTGGCCGGCCGCCAGCGGATCGATGGGCACCGCGTGATCGTCGCTGAGCGCCGACACGTCGCCCGTGCCAATCCCATTCTCCTGGATGCGGACGCGAAAGCCGCTCAAGCCGCGGATCACCGGCCGGCTGGCGCCTGGCGCAAACGTCGTTGCCGCGATGCCAGGCCGCGACGCCAGCGCATCGCCGAGCGCAGCGGAAGGCTGGCTCAAGAGCTGCTGGGGTGTCACGACCGTGGTCGACACGAAGCCTTGGTCAGGCGAAATCTGCAACCCGGTGCCGGCAAGATCCGCGGCCGGCTGTGCCGGCTGAGGTGCCGCTGCAGGCGCCTGGGCGGGGGCCGTCGATGGCGTCACCGGGCTCGGCGTGGTCACGGTTATGCCGGGGAGCTGCGTTTGGGCGCGAGCGGAGACGGTTGCGCAGGCGACCGCCGTGAGCACCACGACGACCCGCATCCACCCCCTGAAAGTGCGCCGGGCTTCAGCCATTGCAAGCTCCGCCGAAGTGTAACAGTATAACGTTTCTTTACGTACCAAGCGTGCCGGGTGACAAGGCTGCCAGCCGACTTAAGGAGGCGTTTCGATTCGGGGCGTGTCTGCTATGTTACAGTATAACAGTAAGCGCCGCGGCCGGCCGTTCTCGTAGATCCCTGTGCAATGCAGCAAACCGCAAGCCACGCGACTGCACTCGCCATGCCCGGAAGGGAAGAGGCCGGGCCCGCGGTATTCGGCGCGGGAGAGGTGCCGGCACTATTGGCCTCCGTGGGTATCAGGCCACCTGCGTCGGACCGGGCCGACCGGTGGGTGTGGGCTGCAGCGCTGAGCCTGGCGCTCATGGCGCACGCGGCCATCCTCTTTGCGCTGGCGCACAGGCCTACCGACTTCATGGCGGGCGGCGGCGGCCAGCTGATCGACGCCATCAGCGTGACCATGGTCAGCTCCGACGTGCTCGAATCGCGGGTGCTGGAGCCAACCCAGCCGGTTACTGCCGCCGCGACAGCGTCGGTCGAGAGCACCGACGGGGCCCCCGAGAGCAACCCCGCGGCAACAGCCGAGCAACGCGAGGAGAAGAAGGAGCGGCCGCAGGAGCTGAAGGAGAAGCCCAAGGAAGAGCCGATCCGCGACGCCGAAGCCATCATCGAGGTGCCGCAGGAAGCGCAGCAGCCGAAGAAGCAGGAGAGCGCCGCCCCGGCGGCCGGCGGCGACGCCGCGCGCAGCGAAACCGCCAGCGACGCCAAGGCAAGCGCCCCAGCGGCTGCGAGCCCCGGCGCCATGCGCGAATACGCCCGCTACGTGGCGCAGGCATTGGCCAAGACCAAGCCCAAGGGCACGGGCGGGCTCGGCACCGTGCAGGTCAAGTTCGTGATCGCTGGCGACGGCGGACTTGCCGCCGTGGAAGTGGCCAAGTCGAGCGGCAGCCCGAAGCTCGACAACGTCGCGCTCGGGGCGGTTCGCCGCACCAAGTTCCTCGTGCCGCCTCCCGGCATGACGACGGCCCAGCTCACCTACGAAGTGCCGTATCATTTCCGGTGAGGGGCCGCCGGTTGGCCGGTCTGATCGCTGGCTACCGCGCGCAAGCCCCGGTATGACGAGCGAACCGATTCGCACCACGCCATCAGCACACAGGACCGCATGACGCGTCTTGCCCGCTCGCTGCATCATTTGCGACCGCACTACGACGTCGTCGTAGTCGGCTCGGGCTATGGCGGCGGGGTGGCGGCGTCGCGGCTGGCACGGGCGGGCAAGCGCGTCGCCGTGCTGGAGCGCGGGCGCGAGTTTGTCACGGGTGAGTTTCCCTCCCGCTTCCCCGATCCGCGCGGCGAGATGCAGCTGACCGGCAAGCGCATGCGGATCGGCTCGGCGACCGGGCTCTACGACGTCCGCTTCGGCGAGGACATGCATGTGCTGATCGGCTGCGGGCTGGGCGGAGGCTCGCTCATCAACGCCGGCGTGGCGCTGCGGCCCGACGAGCGCGTGTTCCGCGATCCCGTCTGGCCGGACGAGGTCGCGCACGACGGGCTGCTGGATGAAGGCTACGCGCGCGCCGCCCGCTGGGTGCGGCCCGCCCGCGATCCCCGCGCAGCCGAACGCACCAAGTACCAGGCGCTGCACCGCGCTTCCGCTGCGCTGGGCCAGGAGCCGGTGCATGCGCCGGTGGTGGTCGGCTTCGAGGCGACGATCAATCCGGCCGGCGTGGCGCAACCCGCCTGCACCCGGTGCGGCGACTGCTGCGGGGGATGCAACGTCGGCGCCAAGAACACGGTGGCGCTCACCTATCTGCCCGATGCGGCGCGGCACGGGGCGGAGATCTTCACGCATGCCAAGGTTCGCCACATCGCCAAGGCACGCGAGGGCGGCTGGCAGGTCCACTTCGATCGGCAGGACGGAGCGGGCAGCACCGAGACCGTGACGGCGGACGTGGTCGTGCTGGCGGCCGGCACGCTGGGCTCCACCGAGATCCTGCTGCGCTCACGCGAGCATGGGCTGGCCCTATCGGATCGGCTGGGCCGGAGCTTCTCCGCCAACGGCGACATCATCGCCTTCGGCTACGGCGCCATCCTTCCCGTCAACGCCATCGGCGTCGGGCACCCCGCCAAGGTCGACGGGCTCGATGTGGGCGCATGCGTCTCGGGCCAGATCGAGATCGTCGACGAGCGCGACCTGGCCAGCAGCCTGACCATCCAGGAGGGCGTGCTGCCCTCGGCGCTCGCTCCCCTGCTGCCGGCGTTGTTCATTCCCAACGGCCGCCTGCTCGGCGCGCTCAAGAGCCTCATCGCCGGCGTCTACAAAGGGCCGTTCGCGAGCCTGCAGACGTTCTTCGCCGTGTCGCACGATACGGCCTCCGGGCGCCTCGTGCTGGAGGACGATCGGCTGTCGCTCTCCTGGCCCGGCGCCAAGGACGAACCCGTCTACGCGCGTCTCGATGCGGCG
>VBAB01000316.1 GCA_005888525.1 Alphaproteobacteria bacterium | reverse complement strand
CGGCGCCCTCGCGCTTGGCCCAGTCGAGAACCTTGTTCTCCGGGTTGAGCTGCGGGGGACAGGCGATCGTCAGCTTGAAATTGAACCGGGCCGCCGCATGGATCCAAGAGGCGGCGACGTTGTTGCCGTCGCCGGTCCAGGTGACCCGGCGCCCGGCGATGGGGCCTTTCGCCTCCTCGAACGTCATGATGTCGGCGATGATCTGGCAGGGATGGGTGCGGTCGGTCAGCCCGTTGATGACGGGCACCGTGGCGTGGTCGGCGTACTCGGTCAGGGTCTCGTGCTTGTTGGCGCGGATCATGATGGCATCGACGTAGCGCGAGACCACCTTGGCCGTATCGGAGATGGGCTCGCCGCGGCCCACCTGCAAGTCGGCCTGGTTGAGCGCCAGCGACTGGCCGCCGAGCTGGCGCATGGCGACGTCGAAGGACACGCGGGTGCGCGTCGAGGGCTTCTCGAAGATCAGCATCAGAACCGCGCTCTCGATGCCGGCGGGCTTGAGCTCCGCCGGCACGCGCTTGCCCGCCTTCTTCATGGCGTGGCCCATGTCGACGATGCGCCTGAGCGTGCCGGCGTCGATGCAGTCGATATCCAGGAAATGTCGGGGTGGCATGACGCCGGCTAGCCCACTCAGGCTGGCTTGGGGGCGGGCTTGGCGACGCGCTTCAGCGCCAGCGACAGGCGCTGCACGGCCTCCGAGATCTCCGCTTGCGTGACGTTGAGGGGCGGCAGCAGGCGCACGACGTTCTCGCCGGCGCCGACCGTGAGCAGCTTCTCGGCCAGGCACGCGCCCACGACCTCGCCCATCGGCGGCTTCACCTTGATGCCGGCCAGCAGCCCGCTGGCGCGCACCTCCTCCACCACGTCGGGGTTCTCGTCCTTGACGCGCGCCAGCTCCTGCTTGAGGCGCAATCCCGCCTCGCGCACCTGGTCGAGGAAGCCCGGCTCCAGCACGGCATCGAGCACCGCGTTGCCCACCGCCATGGCCAGCGGGTTGCCGCCGTAGGTGGAGCCGTGGGTGCCGGGCACCATGCCCTTGGCCGCCTCGTCGGTGGCCATGAAACAGCCGACGGGAAAACCGCCGCCGATGCCCTTGGCCACCGCCATGACGTCCGGCGTGATGCCCGCCGCCTCGTAGACGAACAGCTTGCCGGTGCGTCCCATGCCGCATTGCACCTCGTCGAGGACGAGGAGGAGCCCGTGCTCGTCGCACAGCTTGCGCAGGCCCTGGAGGAACGGGTTGGAGCCGACGCGCACGCCGCCCTCACCCTGCACCGGCTCGACCATGATGGCGGCCGTGTGCGGGCCGATGGCCTTCTCCGCGGCCTCGAGGTCGCCGAACGGCACGAGATCGAAGCCAGGCGCCGGCTCGCCGAAACCTTCGAGATATTTCTCGTTGCCGGCGGCGGCGATGGTGGCGAGCGTGCGGCCGTGGAACGCGCCCTTGAAGGTGACGATGCGCCACCGCTCGGGATGGCCGTTGGCGAAGTGGTAGCGGCGCGCCAGCTTGATGGCACCTTCGCACGCTTCCGCCCCGGAGTTGGTGAAGAACACCTTGTCGGCGAACGTCACCTCGCACAGCCGCTCGGCGAGGCGCTCCTGGCCGGCGACGCGGTAGAGGTTGGAGCAATGCCACAGATTCCGGGCCTGCTCGTTCAG
The DNA here is from genome assembly GCA_005888525.1 of Alphaproteobacteria bacterium. GTDB lineage: Bacteria > Pseudomonadota > Alphaproteobacteria > Rhizobiales > Hyphomicrobiaceae > AWTP1-13. The sequence goes on along the minus strand of VBAB01000316.1, from coordinate 4,824 downwards.
CGCCGCGATCAGCTTGGGGTGCGCGTGGCCCAGCGCGTTGACGGCCACGCCGCTGGCGAAGTCGAGGTAGCGCTCGCCGGAGGTGGCGACGAGCCACGCGCCCTCGCCCTTTTCGAAGACGATGTTCTGGCGCGCATAGGTGGGCATCACCGCGGGCGAGGGGCCCGACGACTTCGCCGGCTTGGATTTGGGCTTCTTGGCGGGAGACTTGGAGAGATTCTGGGCGGCCTTCACGGAAGGTGTGGACATGGCAAGACCTATCTGGCTCTGCTCGAGAAAACAAAAAGCCGCGCTTCTTGCGCGGCGCTGACTTGGGACCCGTCAACGGTCCGTCATCGCAACCGCGCGCGCGGGCGAACACTACGGCGTCGCTTGTTGGTCGGATAGGTCATGGTCGAGCTTTATGCGGTGCGGGCGCGGTCGTGTCAATAACGTGCAAGCATCGGTGGTGTCCCGGTAGCATACGCCGATCAGTTGCGGCACTTCTCGAAGACGATGGTGGGTGCGCCGCTGCTGGGGAATTTGCCGTCCGCGATGAGGACGGTGCCGTCGGCCCTGACCGAGCGCCAGCTGCGGAATTTGCCGCCGATCTTGGCGACGGTGATGGTCAGCTCGGACTGCCGCCCAGTCTCATCGTGCTGCAGCATGTCGGGGGCGATGATGCGCACGTTGCGCATCGGGAAGCTGCCGTCGAGCTCGGGGGTCATCCGCAAGGTGCGCGTGAGCTGGCCCTGGGGCGAGACGGCGTAGATCAGGTGCGGGTTGGCTTGGCTGTGGGGCGCCTTGCAATCGACGGCGATCCTGCCGAGCATGCCGAACTGCCGCAGGACATCGGCGTCGGAGGCGACAGCCGGGCTGATCGGCAACCCGAGGAGCGAGAGCAGGGCGAGGCCAACAGAGCGCATGTGGTTTCCTCCCGTCGCTGTAGCGTAGCCCAGTCAACCAGATGAAAGCAAAAGGGACCGGAGGCAGCCAGCCGGGTGCAGCCAATAAAAGGCCGGGAGCCCCGCAGCTCCCGGCCTTCCCCCGCTGCTCTGCCAACGCCCTCGTTATCGGCAAAGCGTAACTGGTCTCAAACGGCAGCCTTCTCTTCCGGCTCTGTCACCACTGCGGCCGGCTCGAGGACGGCGGCCGGGGCCCCCGTTTGCGTAACCGGCGGCGCGCTGATCACGCCGGGCGCGTACACCTCGCGGTCGCGGCGGCGTGGTTGCGGCGGCTGGAAGGCACGTCGCGCATGGAAGTCGCAGTAGGGCAGGCCGGTAATCTTGTTGCGTCCACAGAAATGGAAATCCGCCAGCTGCGGATCGCCGATGGGCCAACGGCAGGATGCCTCGGTGAGCGTCTGGATCGACTTGCGCTCGTTGAGCGGGATCACCAGCTCCTCGGCCGGCGGTGTGTAGGGCTCCGTGTCGCCCAGATAGAGTTGGCGCAGCGCCGGGTTGCCGATGTTGGCGAAGCGCGGCTTCATCAGGCGCCTGGTCGATTGCGCCCGCGCCCGTGGTCGGTGCGATTTCATGCGCGAGGTGGTGGCGCGCCCCGACAGGCCCAGGCGATGCACCTTGCCGATGACGGCGTTGCGCGTCACGCCGCCGAGCCGGCCGGCGATCTGGCTGGCGCTCAGTCCGTCGGACCACAGCTTCTTCAAGAGGTCGACCCGTTCGTCGTTCCAGGCCATACGCAGTTCTCCCGCTCTTGCGATACCGGCGGGATCCACGAAGAACGCACGGAATCCGGCCATCCTGGCCGGAGCTGGAAAACGCGTTCAAAGCACGCGCGTGAGCGCGCGAACGCGAGCCAGATCGGCCGATGAACGACGCAACTGGGAACTGTGAAGGGCTGGTGCTGTCGACGCGGCGCTACAAACTACGGTGCTACAATGACTACGATGCGCCGTTACGCGTCCTGGCCCCCGGCTACTCGCCCCATCGCAACAACGCGCGATATGCCGTGGGCCAACGAGGGGACATTACTACGCCGTTAACGGCGGCCTCAAGCCGGCGAAGCGAAATTGATGGGCGAAGAGGGGTGGACTGTGACTCGATCACCACAGATTCCGATACAACTTGTGTATTGCGTGGATGACCGGTTGCGTGCGGCGAATATCACGCCCGCGCGGTGGCGTGCGCCTCGAAAGCGTAGCCGGCGCCGCGCACGGTGCGGATCGGATCGCTGTCGGAGCCGCGGATCAGCGCCTTTCTGAGGCGGCCGACATGGACGTCGACGGTGCGCCCGTCGATGAAGGCATCGCGCCCCCACACGCCGTCGAGCAGCTGCTGGCGCGACAGGACGCGCCCCGTATTCTCCATGAAAAAAGCCAGCAGCTTGAACTCGGTAGGGCCCAGGCGGACCTCCCGCTCGCGGCGGGTGACGCGGTGCGCGGTGCGGTTGAGGACGATGTCGCCGGCGCGCAGGCTGTCGGCGATGCGGTTCGGCGCCGCCCGGCGCAGCAATGCCTTGACGCGCGCTACCAGCTCCAGCACCGAGAACGGCTTGACCACGTAGTCGTCGGCGCCGGTGGAGAGGCCCCGCACGCGGTCCCCTTCCTCGCCGCGCGCGGTCAGCATCAGGATCGGCACGCTGCGCAGGGCATCGCGCCGCCGCAGCCGGCGGCAGAGCTCGATGCCGGACAGCCCCGGCAGCATCCAGTCGAGCACGATGAGATCGAAGCGGTCCTCCGCGACCTGCAGCTCGGCTTCCTCGCCCGTTGGCGCGATGGTGGGGCGCAGGCCCTCCGCCTCCAGATTGTAGCGGACGAGCTCGGCGATGGCGGCATCGTCCTCGACCACGAGGATGCGCAGGCCCGTCTCTGTCGCGACCGACATGGCCTGCTCATTCCTTCCGGATTAGCGTGGAGCTCGTGTCGTCGCTCTTGGGGCGATCGTCGGCGAGTGCCGTGCCGTGCACCAGATAATGGACGTTCTCGGCGATGTTGGTGGTGTGGTCGCCGATGCGCTCGATGTTCTTGGCGCCGAACAGCAGATGCGTGCACAGGCCGATGTTGCGCGGGTCCTCCATCATGTAGGTCAGCAGCTCGCGGAACAGCGAGTTGAACATCGCGTCGATGCGCTCGTCCTGCCGCCACACGACGAGCGCCTTGTCGGCATCGCGCTCCGCATAGGCATCGAGCACATCCTTGAGCTGGCCCATGGCCAGCTCGGTCATGTGCTTGAGACCGGTCATCAGCGACTTGGGGTGGTTCTCGCCGGACACGGCGAGCGCACGCTTGGCGATGTTCTTGGCGAGGTCGCCGATGCGCTCCAGGTCGCCGGCGATCTTCAAGACCGTCATGATGTGGCGCAGATCGTTGGCCATGGGCTGGCGCCGGGCGATCATCAGGATGGTCTGCTCCTGCAGGTCGCGCTCGAGCAGGTCGATGCTCCGGTCGCTGGCGACCGCCGCCTCGGCGAGCTTGGGATCGCGCCGCTCCAGCGCGTCGAAGCCCCGCGCCAGCAGCCGTTCGGCCAGGCCGCCCATCTGCGCGATCTTCTTGTCGAGCTGCTGCAGCTCTTGGTCGAAGGACCTGACGATGTGCTCGTGCATGCGGGTTCCCCCGGTTGCAGTCAGCCGGACGGTCGCTTCTCCCGATCGGACAGCCAAACATCGGCAAGAGGCGGGGTCGAGGCGTCCTGCTCACTCACGGGGCTGATCGGACACCTTCTAGCACCGGCGGATGAACCGGAGATGACATACCAAGTGCTTGCGGCTAAACGTGCGGCCTGTGATTGCCGCGCCACGGTTGCCCTGGAAATTGGTCGAGGTCGGCTGTTGGAACTCCGCACTTGCTTGTGGAAATGGCTGCTTTCACGCGACGCTTCGCGGCGTTCCTGGATCTGGCGTGGGTGGCGTAATGAAACAGCTTTTGGTCGGAACTGTAGGACTGGTTGCGCTGGCGGCTGCGGGCGCAGCGAATGCTGCCGACTTCGGGCCAGCTCCAATCTGGAGATGGACCGGGTTCTACGTTGGAGGCAATGCCGGCTACAGCTGGGGACGCTCCCCTACGGATGCGACGTTCTCGGATTCGCAGACGGGTGCCACATTGGCCATTGTCTCGAATACGCCGAACCTGAATGGCGGCCTCGCCGGCTTGCAGACGGGCTACAATTGGCAGATTCACCGACTGGTCTTCGGGATAGAGACCGACATCCAATGGACCGGGGAGCATGGAGGGGCAAGTTTCCCTTGTCCGACGGCATGCAGCCCCAATGGCCCGGTGATGGCGACGCTCGATCCATCGCTGAGGTGGTTTGGAACACTGCGCGGCCGCCTGGGTGTGACCAGCTCTCACGTCATGGCTTACGTTACCGGTGGCCTGGCATTCGGTGAGGTGAAGACCGACGGCACATTCTCCGGTTTCAATCTCGCCGGGCTGCCCATGGCAGGAACCTTTAGCGGCAGCTCTACAAAGGCGGGCTGGACGATGGGCGCCGGCGCCGAAGCGGTTCTCGACAGGAATTGGACCGGCAAGATCGAATATCTCTACATGGATCTCGGAACGATCTCTGTCATCCCGCCCGTGGCTGGCGGCTTCAGCTCGAGAGTGACGGATAACATCTTGCGCGTCGGCGTGAGCTATCAGTTCCGCTAGGCGCATCTAGTCCTGCGCGGGCAGGGTCACGGCAAAAGTCGAGCCGTGGCCGACCCTGGAGGTGACGTTGAGCTCGCCGCGATGGCGGTTGAGGATGTGCTTGACGATGGCGAGCCCCAGACCGGTGCCGCCCTTCTCCCGGCTCGCCGCCACGCTGACCCGATAGAACCGTTCGGTGAGGCGGGGCAAATGCTGGGGAGCGATGCCGGGCCCGTCATCCGTCACCGAGGCGACGAAGC
>VBAB01000435.1 GCA_005888525.1 Alphaproteobacteria bacterium | reverse complement strand
GCAGCGCCGCCCGTTGACGATCGTGGCCGCGCCTTCCGATTGCGTGGCAAACCGGATCGCCGAGAACGTATGCCGGTGCGGTCGCGCGCGATCTCCCGGATCGAGCACCGTGAATGCGGCGATGAGGTTGCTGGTGGTCACGGTCTCGCCGCCGAAGGCCGGGTTCACCATGATGATCGCGCGCCGCTCGATGTCCTCGATCGGCACTTCGGCGACGGCACGGTTCAGCAGCGGCTCCATGTCCCGCCAACGCCAGATGAAAGGCGCATCGACCGCCTGCGGGCGCAGCGGCGTGATCTTCTTGAACCGGTCCCAGACGGGGTGGAAATTGGCGGCCTCGAGCTCGGCGATGAACGGCGCATCCGACCGCTGCTTGCGGGCCATCGTGTCCACCATGGCATGCCTCGTTGGCGCTGAGCGCGGGAAAGCCCGTCAGTTGTTCGGCATCTTCGCGTCGACGTTCGCGCGGTCGATCAGGACGTGCGGAATGAACACCTGGTTCTCGAGCTTTTCGCCCTTGAAGAAGTCGCTGAGCTTGTCGACGCCGATCCGGCCCCAGGTGAGGGGGTTCAGCTCGACCGTCAACGCCAGCCCGCCATCCTTGACCGCACGCAACGCAGGCGGCACGCCGTTCATTCCCGTAACCAGCGTCTGGCCCTTGCGGTTCGCCGCGACGACGGCCTGCACCGCTCCCAAGGCGATATCGTCATTCGACGTATAGATTGCCTTCAGGTCCGGATTGGCAACGAGTGCGTCCTCCGCATGCTTCACCCCGCGTTCGCGCGACAGCGGACCCTCGGTCCGGAACACGATCGCGATGCCTGGAAACTTCGCCATGGCCTCGGTGTAGCCTTCAGCCAGGTTGCGGAAGGCCGGGGCGCCGCTTGGTCCCACGAGCATCGCCACTTTGCCCTGCCCGCCGATCTGCTTGGCCGTCCACTCCGCGATCTCCCGGCCGATCTGCTTCTCGTTGATGCCGACGTGCAGCGTCTGGTTCGGCGACGACGAGCCGCGCGCCAGCGAGATGATGGGAATCTTTGCCTGCGCCGCCGCATCGTACGCGGCGTTGACGCCGACCGCATCGATCGGTGAGATCAGAACGGCCTTCACGCCGCGCGCAATCAGGTCCTGGACGCCATTGATCTGCTTGAGCTTGTCCTCGTTGGAGGAGACCGTCGCCACCTCCCACCCGAGCTCCTGCGCCCGCGCGCGAATGCCCTTCAGCATGAGGATATAGAGCGGGTTGTCGTCTTGGGCGAGCGCCACGCCGATGGTGATCTTCTCGGACTGGGCCAGCATCGGCGGCACGAACATTGTCGGAGCCGCGAGCAGGGCCAGCCCGACCAAGACTCCCCGGCGTGTTCTCGACACTGCTACCTCCCCTGCCCTAATGCTTTAGCGGCGCCATCGTAGCCGATCGGCCGCGGCTGCCGCAATGATGACGGCGCCGACAGCCACGCGCTGCCAGTAGGAGTCGACATTCAGCAAATTGAGACTGTTGCCGAGCACGACCATGATGAAGACGCCGATCACGCTCTTGTAGAGTGTTCCTTCACCGCCATGCAGCGCGGCACCGCCGAGCACGACGGCGGCAATGGCCGTCAGCTCGTAGAACTCGCCGGCTGTGGGCTGACCCGACTGCAATCTGGCCGCAAGCATCACCCCGGCAATGCCGGCCAGCGTCCCGCACCAGACATAGGTGGAGGCAATGACGCGCTGCACCGGGATGCCCGACAGGTAGGAGGCATCGCGTCCTCCGCCGACCGCATAGATGCGCCGACCGTGCGGTGTGTTGTGCATCACCCACGACAGCAGCACGAGCAGGACTGCCGGCACCCAGACCAGATAATGGATGCCCAGAAAGCGCTCCGACCCGAACGCCACGAACGAGCTCGGCAACCCCTCGTCACCGACGGGCGCGCCTGCCGTAATCAGAAACACCACGCCCCTGACCAGCACCATGGTTCCGAGCGTGGTGATGAATGGATTCACCCCGAGCAAGGCGATCACGACCCCATTGAGGAGGCCGACGAGCACACCAGCCGCAATGCCTGCGACAATTCCAAGTACGAGCCCGGCTTTCACCATGACGAGCGCGGCAATGCATCCCGACAGCGCCACGGTCGATCCAACCGACAGGTCGAAGCCACCGCCGATGATCACGAAGGTCATGCCCAGGGCGATCACGGCCATGATCGACGACTGGACGAGAATGTTGGTGAGGTTCAGCGGGGAAAGGAAGCGGTCCGTCGCCAGCGCCGTGAATGCGCACAACACGAGCAGGGTGAGCAGCGGCGTCAGCCCCCGCACGTGGAGTTGAGCCGCGGTTTGTTTCCAGCTCACCCGCCGATCGCCCTCAGCAGCTTCTGTTCACTGAGGCCGTCGGTGCGCTCCATGCGCGCGCAAATACGCCCGCGGTGCAGCGCCACCACCGTGCCGCATAGGCGCGCCAGCTCTCCAAGATCGCTCGAGCCGAGCAGCACGCCCCCGCCTCGCTTGGCGAAATCACGCACGAGCGCATGAATCTGCGCCTTGGCGGCGACATCGACCCCCTGCGTCGGATCATCCAGCAACAGAATGTCGACCTCGCGGGCGAGCCATTTCGCCAGGATGACCTTCTGCTGATTGCCGCCGGACAAGGCCGACACCTTCAGCTCTGCCCGCCGCGGGCGAATGTCGAGCAGCTCCATCAGAGTAGTCACGGTGCGGTCGGCCGCGCTCCTGTCGAACCCTTTCCGGCTTGCAAACCGATCGAGGCTCGCCAGCAGGATATTGTCGCGAACCGATTGGTTCATGATGAGGCCGAGCCCCCGTTCGCCAGGCACCATGCCAATGCCTGCCGCAACGGCGTGCGAGGGATTGGACAATCGCTTCGGCGCACCCTTGATCAGCACCCGCGCCGGCTCGGCCTCGACACCGAACAGGCGCCGCAGCACCCGACCCTTGCCGCTGCCGAGCAAGCCGGCGAGCCCCACCACCTCGCCCGCGCGCAGGCGCATGCCGTCCTCGCGGCTCTGCGTCTCCTCCAGGAGGGTGTCGCCCAGCGACGGCGTCTCGGTGTGGATGTCGTGGCCAATGCGGCCGGTCATGGCCTGCACGAGCGCCGCCACGTCGAATTCCCCGCGCCGGCTGACCGCCACGACGCGGCCGTCGCGCAGAATCGTGCAGCGGTCGGCCAGGCTGACGATCTCGTCGAGCCGATGCGAGATATAGATGATGGCGACGCCCTGCTCTCGCATGCGGCCGAGCACGCCGAACAGACGCTTGATTTCGTGGCTCTCCAGCGCCGCCGTCGGCTCGTCGAGGATCAGCACACGGCACCGGCGCCGCAGGGCTTTGCCTATGGCGACGAGTTGGCGCTCGCCAAAGGGCAATTGCCTGACGGGGCAGTCGGGGTCCGGCGCAAAATCGAGGACTCGCAAGGTCTCGCGGGCTTCCCGACGCATGCGCGCGCGATCGAGCCCAACTGCGAACCCTAGTCTCTTGCGCATCGGCAAGTCGCCGAGCGCCATGTTTTCCGCGATCGAAAGCGCGGGCACCAGTCGCAATTCCTGCGGAATGGTGGCGATCCCGGCAGCAATGGCCTCGCGCGGGCTGGAGAAATGGCACGCCTGCCCATCGACGTAGATCTCGCCCCGATCAGGTCCATGCACACCTCCGAGGATGCGGATCAGCGTCGACTTGCCGGCGCCGTTTTCTCCGACCAAAGCATGAATTTCCCCGGGCATGACGTCGAAGCTGACGTCGTCGAGAGCCGCCGTGGCGCCAAAGCGCTTTGTGATCCCGCTTGCCCGTGCGGCCGGCTCAGTCACGTTCGCCTGCCTTCTGGTCTAGCTGGACTGGGCGAGGCGCTTTTCGACCTGCTCGCGCAGGACGTGGCGCCGGATCTTGCCGGTGCCGGTGAATGGTAGCTCCTCGACGCGCACCAGCACTTCGGGGAGCTTGTAGTCGGCGACCTGCCCTTTGAGGAAGGCAACGATCTCCTCCAGCTCCAGCTGCTGGCCGGCCCTCGGAATGACGCACAGGCAATTGCGCTCGCCCAAGCGTGGGTCGGCGATGCCCACCATGGCCGCATGCATGATCTTCGGGTGCGTATAGAGCACCTCCTCGACCTCGCGGGGGAAGAACTTCTTGCCGCCGCGGTTGATGATCTCCTTGCGTCGGCCGACGATCTGCACGTTGCCGGCGCCATCCACGAACTTGCCGAGGTCGCCGCTGCGAAACCAGCCCTCCGGCGTGAACGAATCGGCATTGGCCTGCGGATTGTTGTGGTAGCCCAAGTGGACGCTGGGCCCGAGCGCCGCGATCTCCCCGACGGCCCCGGCGGGAACGTCGGCGCCAGCCTCATCCATGAGCCGCAGCCCCATCTGCCCGGCGACGCGGCCGATCGTTCCATTCACCTTCTGGGGATCGTCGGTGAAGCGCGTGTAGGTGTGGAAGCCGGTCTCCAGCATGCCGTAGAGCTCGATGAGATGCCCCTTCATCCGCTTCTGATAGTCGCGGATGGTCTCGATCGCGGCCGAGGCGCCGCCGGTGATGACGACGCGCAGGGAGGTCAGATCGAAGGACTCCAGGCCCGGCTCGTTCAGCATGGCCACGATCGAGGCCGGCGCGGTGGCGATGTAGCTGACGCGCTCGCGCTGGATCGCCTCGAGGGCCGCGCGCGCCGAGAACCTCTCGAGCAGAACCGCCCGACCGCCGGCGATGATGGTCTGCAGCAGACAGAGGTAGCCCCAGTTGAGCCCGACCGGGAGGTAGACCAGCATCACATCGCGGTCGGTCACCTTCATGTCGTCATTGATCAAGCGCACAGCGCAGATCGTGGTGTTGAAGGAGTGTAGCACGCACTTGGGATCGCCTGTGGTGCCTGAGGTGAAGGCCATGCGGAAGATCTCGTCGGGGTCCATGGCGGCGCGGTCACCGGCCGCCATCGGCGCGCTCTTAGCGATGCCCTCATCGAGGCTCCAGGCCCCGTCCGCGGAGCCGCCGGCGACGATCAAGTGCTCGAGCTGCGGAATGGCGGATTTCAGCTCCTTGGCCATGCCGGCGTAGTC
>VBAB01000434.1 GCA_005888525.1 Alphaproteobacteria bacterium | reverse complement strand
ACGCCCGGGTATTGCCCGCGCCAGACGGCCATGCGCTCGCGCACGTAGGATTGGATCTCGCTCGCCAGCTCCTGGAACACGGTGGAGGTGGTGCGGCCGCAGCCGGGGCAGGCCGCCACGATCGGCACGAACGACCGCAGCCCCATGGTCTGCAGGATCTCCTGGGCAACGCGCACCTCCTGCGTGCGGTCGCCGCCGGGCTCGGGCGTGAGCGAGACGCGGATGGTGTCGCCGATGCCCTGCTGCAGCAGGATGCCCATGGCGGCCGTCGAGGCGACGATGCCCTTGGAGCCCATGCCGGCCTCGGTGAGACCCAGGTGCAGGGCGTAGCGGCAGCGTTTCGCGAGCATGGTGTAGACGCTGACGAGGTCCTGCACGGCGCTGACCTTGGCCGAGATGATGATCTGCTCGGGCTTCATGCCCAGCTCTTCAGCGCGCTCGGCCGACAACAATCCGGACTGCACGATGGCTTCATGCAAGACGGCGCGGGCGTCCTTGGGCGTCGCGGAAGCCGCGTTCTCGTCCATCAGGCGCGTCAGCAGCTCCTGATCGAGGCTGCCCCAGTTGACGCCGATGCGCACGGGCTTGGCGTGCTTCAAGGCAAGCTCGACGATGGCCGAGAACTGCTTATCGCGCTTGGCCTTGAAGCCGACGTTGCCGGGATTGATGCGATACTTGTCGAGTGCCTCGGCGCAGGCGGGGTTCTGGCTGAGGAGCGTGTGGCCATTGTAGTGGAAGTCGCCGACCAGAGGCACGGCCGCGCCCATCTGCGCCAGCCGGTCGCGGATGTGGGGGACGGCCTTGGCGGCCTCGTCGCGGTCGACCGTGACGCGCACGATCTCGGAGCCCGCGCGCGCGAGGTCGGCGCACTGGCGTGCCGTGCCCTCGATGTCGGCGGTGTCGGTGTTGGTCATCGACTGCACGACGATCGGCGCTTCCCCGCCAATGACGACTCCCCCGACATCGACGGGAATGGAGACGCGGCGCGGAAGGAGGGAGCTGGTCATGGGCCTATTCTGCGTCCGTTGGCATGACGCATTCTAGCACGGCTGCGTGACGCTCGTGTCTCCCTCTCCCCATGCCTCTTCAGGCATGGGGAGAGGGTCGGGGTGAGGGGCGGCAACAAATGCCGGCGCGAGTTTCTGCCCCTCACCCTAACCCTCTCCCCGTGAAGGACGGGGAGAGGGAATCCGCGCACCACCTATCGTCGGCCGCGGAGGACGGTGGGGAGGATGGCGGCGACGAAGAACAGGGCCAGCATCAGCACGATGGAGGGGCCGCCCGGGGTATCCAGTGACACGGACAAGAACAACCCGAGCGCCACCGAAAGGGAGCCGAAGATCGCCGCGAACAGGGCCATCTGCTCGGGGGTCTCCGACAGCGGCCGGGCGGCGGCGGCAGGCATGATCAGGAAGGCGATGGTCAAGAGCACGCCCACGATCTTGATGGCGATCGCCACTACCAGTGCCAGCACCAGCACGAAGATGAACTTGACGCGCTCGACCTGGGTACCTTCGGCCGCCGCCAGGTCCTCGTGCACGGAGAGCGACAGCAGCGGCCGCCACACGTAGACCAGGGCCGCCAGCGCCAGCGCGCCGCCCACGTAGATCCATTTGAGATCGGTGGCGCTGATGGCGAAGATGTCGCCGAACAGGAATGCCATCAGGTCGAGCTGGGGGCCGCGCACCAGCGAAGCCAGGATCACGCCGATGGCGAGCGCTGCGTGCGCCAGCAAGCCCAGCAGCGAGTCGAAGGGGACGAGCTGCTGGCGGCTCAGCACCACGAGGAGCATGGAAACAGCGAGCGTGACGACCAGGACGCTGGCCGTCAGGTTGAGCGACAGGGCAAGGCCGGCGGCGATGCCGATGAGGCCCGCCTGCGCCACCGCCTCGCCGTAGTAGGCCATGCGGCGCCACACGACGAAGCACCCGAGCGGGGCGGCGATCACCGCCAGCCCCAGGCCCGCGAGCAGGGCGCGCATCAGAAAGGGCTCGGACACGTCAGGCCCTCTCGCTCGTCGAGCGATCCGTGCCGGCCGGCGACTGCGGCTCGCCCGCCAGATCGTGCCGGTGGTCGTGGTGGTGGTGATAGAGGGCAAAGGCGCGCGCAGCCTGCGCCCCGAACAGGCGTGCATACTCGGGATGCTGCGCCACCGATTCCGGCACGCCCGAGCAGCACACATGACGGTTGAGACAGACGACGCGGTCGCTTTGCGCCATGACGACGTGCAGATCGTGCGAGACGAGGAGCACGCCGAAGCCGCGCTCGGAGCGCAACCGGCCGATCAGCGTGTAAAGCTCGGCCTCGCCCGCATAGTCGATGCCGCGCACGGGCTCGTCGAGCACCAGGACGCCGGGCGAGCCGATGAGCGCGCGCGCCAGCACGGCCCGTTGCAGCTCGCCGCCGGAGAGCTCCGAGAGCTGTCGATCGCCGAGCTTGCCGGCGCCGACGTCGGCCAGCACGCGCTCGATCTCCTCGGGCTCGGCGCGGCGCCCGAGCTCGACGAAGCGCGCAACCGTGAGCGGGATCGCGCGATCGACCTCGAAGCGCTGCGGCACGTAGCCGACGATCAGCCCCGGCTTGCGCTGGATCGTGCCCTGGTCGGGCGGCTCAAGACCCAGCAGCACGCGCACCAGCGTGGTCTTGCCGGCGCCGTTGGGACCGATCAGCGTCAGGATCTCACCGCTGGAAATGTCGATGTCGACGCCTTGCAGGATGGCGCGCCCCGAGCGCGTGAGCCAAAGGGAGCGCGCGCCGATCAGAGCGTCGGCATCGTGCGCGAGCGGCGGGCCGGCGTCGAGTTCGGGGTGGGGATGGTGATCGTGGGTGTGCCGAGCGGGCGCCAATTGAGGCAGATCGCCTTGCACGTTATGGGCGTCCATGCGCCGGCTCCCGCCCTTCGCCCGCGCAATTGGCGCACAACCCCCACACCTCCACGACCGCACCCTTGGTCGAGAACCCCGCCGAGCCCGCTGATTTGTCGATGGCGGCGAACACCTTATCGGCGTCGACCTCCGCCACGCGTCCGCAGGCCTCGCAGGCCAGCACCAGCTGGCGCATCTCATGGCCGGCATGGCAGGCAAAGAAGGCATTGCGGCTCTCGAAGCGGTGCACGATGCCGGCGGCCACCAGGGCCTCGATCGCCCGGTAGACGGAGATCGGCGCCAGCCGCTCGCCTCGGATGGCCAGCCGGTCGAGCACCTCGTAGGCGCCGATGGCTTTGTGCGAGGCGGCGATCTCGCGAAACACCGATTGCCGCAAGGGCGTGAGCTTCAGACCCTTGTTCTGGAACGCCTGGCGCGCCCGCTCCATCGCCTCCTCGAGGCAAAGGTCGTGATCGTGCCCTGGTGCGGGAAAGGCTTTGCTGGCGACGGCTTGCGTCATTGTTGCAGTTATAGCACTCGCGCATGGCTGCGCCACCTGCGAAGACCGCCGTGGGCGGGATTTCGCCATGTTCCTGTGGTGTCACGGGCATGAGCCACTCCCAGCGGCAAGCGGGCCGCGGGGCTTCCGACGAAGTGCTCCAGTGCGGATGCGTTCCCCATGACCTCGGCCACGCCGCTGGGACCTGCATACATCGTCGCTGCGCGCCGGACCGCGCTCGGCCGGCCCGGCGGCCTGCACAGGAGCCGGCGCATCGAGAGCCTGGCGGCGCCCGTGGTGCAGGCAGCGCTGCAGGACGCGAAGCTCGAGGCCTCGGCGGTCGAGGAGATCATCTTCGGCAACACCACGGCGGGCGGCAATCCGGCCCGCATCGTCGGCCTGGCCGCGGGGCTGAGGGACAGCGTTCCCGCGCTCACCGTGGATCGCCAGTGCGCCTCCGGCCTCGATGCGATCCTGCTCGGCATGCGCGCCGTGGCGCTGGGCGAGGCCAGGGTGGTGGTCGCCGGGGGTGCGGAATCTCTGTCCACGGCGCCCTGGCGCGTGGCGCGGCCCAAGAGCTTGTTCCAGACGCCGCGGTTCATCGGCCTGGAGCCGGAGGACGGGGAGACCGCCGACACGCCCCACTCGGTCACGGCGTCGGAAGAACTCGCCCGGCGGCTCGGCATCACCCGGCACCGGCAGGACGCCTACGCTCTGCACTCGCATCTGCGGGCCGAGCAGGCCATGAGCGAGCGGCGTTTCGTGCACGAGATCGTGCCGCTGCGCCTGGCCGCCGACGAGACGCGTGACGAGAGCACCGACGTGGGGGGCATCGAGGACCTCGCGGGGCTGGCGCCGATCATGCTGCCCGACGGCACCCACACGAGCGGCAACATCAGCGCGCTGCAGGAAGGCGCCGCCGTGGTCGTGATCGTGTCGGAGGAGGTGTACGCCGAGCTTGGTCGGCCTCGCGCCTTGCGGCTGGCAGCGAGCGTGACGCAGGGCGTGGGCGCGGACGAGGAGGCGCGCGCCCCTGTCGTGGCGCTGGAGAAGCTGCTGCGTACCAACAGCGGCTTCACGCGCGACCAGCTGGCCCTGGTCGAGATGTCGGAGACGTCAGCCGCGCAGGCGCTG
>VBAB01000433.1 GCA_005888525.1 Alphaproteobacteria bacterium | reverse complement strand
CTGGTGGCAACTGCACTGCGAGCTGCAGCTCGTCCATCCGCCCGAGCTCGTCATCGAGCGGCGCGTGGCCGAGGATCGCTTCTACCAGCTCATCGACCGCACCTGGATGGCGCAGCAGCTCCCCTGGGCAGGGCTGTTCTTCGCCTTCGGCGGCGTGCCGTGGCTGGTGTGGGGCATCGCGGTGCGCGTGGCGGCGTCCGTGACGGGGCACTGGCTGGTCGGCTATTTCGCCCACAACCGGGGCCCGCGCTCCTGGCATCTCGAGGGCGCCGGCGTGCAGGGCTACAACGTGCCCTACTGCGGGCTGATCACCATGGGCGAGGCCTGGCACAACAACCACCACGCCTTCCCGGGCTCGGCCAGACTGGGCCTGCGCGCGGGCGAGCTCGATCCGGGCTGGTGGGTGCTGCTGGCGCTGGCCCGGCTCGGGCTGGTGTGGGGCATCAAGACGCCGGAGACGCTGCCGCGCCGTCCCAACCTCGTCCCACTCGCAGGCTGAGCCGGCCTCAGCCGTCGAGCCGGGCGACATCCAGCCGGTGGGCGATCCCCTGTGTCTGGCTGTTCAGCGCCGGATAGCGCTGCAACACGAGGGGATCGTGGCCCGGCACGATGTGGCGCGGCGAGGCCGCCAGCGCTTTGAGGCGGTTATAGCCGTCGAGCACGTCGGCGATGTCGATGGTGATGGGAAACACCTTGCCCTTCTCGAAGTTCTCGTAGAAGTGCGAGCTGTCGGAGGCGAGCACGACCGGGCCGGTGGCCGTCATCACGCGCACGCATTGCAGGCCGCGGCTGTGGCCGCCGACCTTGTGCACCGTGATGCCCGGCGCCACCTCGGCGTCGCCGTCGTGAAAGACCACGCGGCCGGAATAGACGTGGCGCACCATCTCGCAGACGTGGTCGGCGGTGAAGGGATAGCGCAGGTGGTTGTGGCACATGCACGGGCCGGTGGCGTAGGCCATCTCCGCCGCCTGCAGATGGAAGCGAGCGCTGGGGAAGGCGCCGAACGTGCCGGCATGGTCGTAGTGCAAGTGCGAGACGATGAGTGTCTCGATTCTTGCGGCTGACGTGCCGAGCATCTCCAACGCCGCCGCCGGCGTGCGGGCTATGCGGCGGCCACGCTTGGCGCCTTCCGCTTCATCGAAGCCGCAATCGACCAAGATGCTGCGGTTGGCGTTGCGGATCAGCCAGACGAAATAGTCGATCGGGTGCGGCCCGTCGTGGTCGTCGGCGGCAATGAAGCTTTCGAAGCGGCGGCGGTTGGCGAACTCGCCATACTTTATGGCGAGGATCTCGTAGGTCTCGGTGGTCACGGGCGTCCTCCTGCAAGGCTTGGGAATAGGCTAGAATGGCCTTGAACGCCGGACCTGTCACCCGCATGTCACTGTTTCGCCCGCGTCGCGGGGTGGGATCGGAACACCCAGGCGGAGCCGCTGTCGGATTGGAGTACGCAACATTCCCGTGAACGTTTCCTTCCTCCAGGAGCTGCTCGTCACCGTCGCCGAGCAGGGCCGCCAGCTGCTGCCGCGATCGCTCGGCGGCTCGCTGCCCAAGGAGGACCTGCACGAGCTGGCGGCTGCCCTGCTGTCCGGTCGCGGGGAGGCGTCGGGCGTGGCCATCGCCAGCGCGATCCTCGACCGCTACCGGGCGCTGGGCGCCGACGAGCGGCGCGCCTTCCTGGGCTTCCTGGCCACCATGCAGCCCGACGCCGGCGCGCTGGCGGCCGCCGCCAAGGCCTATCTGGCGAGCCCCGATGCGGCGGCCGTGACCGCCCTGCAGCAGGCGCTCGAGAGCCCACGCCAGGAATTCTTCCGGCGGCTCAACCTGGCGCCGGGTGCGACGGCCCAGATCGTCGCCATGCGCCACGATATGCTGAGCATCGGCGATCCGGCACTCGCCTCGGTCGATCGCGATCTGATGCATCTGCTGGCGTCGTGGTTCAACCGCGGCTTCTTGGTTCTGCGCCGCATCGACTGGCAGACGCCGGCCGCCATCCTGGAAAAGATCATCCAATACGAGGCCGTGCACGAAATCCAGGGTTGGGACGACCTGCGCCGCCGCCTCGACCCGGCGGACCGGCGCTGCTTTGCCTTCTTCCACCCCTCGCTGGTCGACGAGCCGCTCATCTTCGTGGAGATCGCTCTCATGCGCGACATCCCCGACGACATCCAGTCGCTCCTGCGCGAGGCACCCAAGAACGGCGATGCAAGCGAGACGCCGACGACGGCCGTGTTCTACTCGATCTCCAACTGCCAGGACGGGCTGCGCGGCATCTCGTTCGGCAATTTCCTGATCAAGCAGGTGGTCGAGGAGCTGGTGAAGGAGCGGGCCAGCCTGCGGACCTTCGTGACGCTGTCGCCGATACCGCAGTTCGCGAGCTGGCTCGCGCGCACGCTGGCCGGGGAGGGAGGCAGCCTCGTCAACGATATCGAGCGCGAGCGCATACGGCTGCTGGACGACCCGGACTGGATTTACACCTATGGCAACGAAGGCGTGCGTCCGCTACTCATGCGGCTCGCCGCGGAGTACTTCCTCAACGCCAAGAACGGCGAGGGATACCCGATCGACCCCGTGGCCCGCTTCCACCTGGGCAACGGCGCGCGGCTGGAGCGGATCAATTGGCAAGGGGATATCTCGGCGAAAGGACTGCGCGAGGCCCACGGACTCATGTGCAACTATCGCTACGAGCTGAAAGACATCGAGAAGAACCACGAGGCCTACGAGAACGACGGCATCGTGGCCGCCTCGCGCCAGGTGCACGCACTTCTGAAGCTGGAGCGAGGCCGGTCGGAGGGTGGCCGGTTCCTGCAACTGCCCGGGCTGCGGACGGCCCGGTCCGGACAAGGCAAGGACGAGAGCGAGTAGGGCGGAAACAACCACCGGGATACCGCCTGCCTCGCGCTCCGCAGCCAGGGATCGATGGATACCGGGGACAAGCCCCGGTATGACAACGTTGCTGGTTGCGGGTGACAATCCTACAGGTGTCATCCCGGCACTTGTTGCCGGGATCCAGTCCTCAGCGAACGCCCTTGATCACCGCGCGTTGCACACCTGGCAGCGAGTGGTAGAGGTCTATCCAATGCGGGTTGGTCTCTTCGATCAGATTGACCTTCCACGCGCGCGGCCACTCCTTCATGGTCTTCTCGCGCTGGATGGCCTCACGGACGGCAGAAAATTCCTGAAACCAAACGAGTCGATGCACCTTGTATTTGCGTGTGAAACTCGAACCGCTACCCGCGCGATGCTGTTCTACGCGCAGGATGATCCCGTTCGTGACGCCGATGTAGAGGGTTCCCCTCGGCTTACTGGCGAGAATGTAAACCCAATAGCTGCGCACGACGGCTCCTGCAATTTGACAACAGAGTATGGCGCGCGCTGGATACCGGGGACGAGCCCCGGTATGACACTGCTAGTCACCCTTCGAGTCGCACTGTTGCGATGACGCGGCAAGGAGTGGTGAGAGGCGAAGTCGAGCTTCAGGGATCACCCTATGCGATACGGCGAAGAGGATCGGCAAAGCGACAACGTGGAGGACCGCCGCGGCGAGGGCGGGGGCATGTTCCAGCGCGGCGGCGGAGGCGGCATTCCCATCCCGATCGGCGGGGGTGGGTTGAGCATCACCTCGCTCATCGTCATCGGCGCCATCTGCCTGATGCTCGGCATCAACCCGCTGGAGCTGCTGAGCGGCGGCGAAGGCGCCCCCAGAATGCCGGACATCCCGCGCAGCAGTCCGCGCTCCGGCTCGCCCTTCGAGCTTCCGAGCGCCCAGCAGCCCCGCGTGGCGCCGCAGGACGATGAGATGTCGCGCTTCGTGCGCCGCGTGCTCGCCGACACGGAGGACGTGTGGGAGCGCGTGTTCCAGGCCGGCGGCAAGACCTACGAGAAGCCGAAGCTGGTGCTGTTCACCCGCGCCATACGCACCGGTTGCGGCGTCGGCCAATCGGCAATGGGGCCCTTCTACTGCCCTCTCGACCACAAGGTTTACATCGATCTCGACTTCTACCGGGAGTTGAAGGAGCGCTTCCACGCGCCGGGCGACTTCGCGCAAGCCTACGTCATCGCCCACGAGGTCGGCCACCACGTCCAGACGCTGCTGGGCGTTGCCGACCAGGTGCAGGGCCTCAAGCAGCGGGCGTTGCAACGCGGCGACGAGCGCGAGGTCAACAAGCTGCAGGTGCGTATGGAGCTGCAGGCCGACTGCCTGGCGGGTGTTTGGGCGAGCCTGAACGATCAGGTCAAGCACCGCCTGCTGCCGGGCGATGTCGAGAACGGGCTCAACGCCGCATCCCAGATCGGGGATGACACGCTGCAGAAGCGCTCGCAAGGCCGGGTTGTGCCGGAATCGTTCACCCATGGCTCCTCCCAGCAGCGCGTGCGCTGGTTCAAGAAGGGGCTCGAAAGCGGCCGGACGCAAGCCTGCGACACCTTCGGCCCGGGCGAGCTTTGAGGGGGTTGGCCGGACGGGAAGCGCGGCACCCGCGTTTGTTTCCCGTCCTGCTCTAGTTGGCATCGCCGACAAGCCAACAGCGACATCGAGTGGACTGCGGCAAGGCAATGAACGGACGGACGCTCGTCGCTCAGGTCGCGGGCGTGGCCTGGCTGGAAGTGGGGCCCGGCTCGCGCTGAGGCGGCACCCGGTCGCGTCGCGACGGGAGGTCCGGGCATAGGACGAGCTTGCCCTCGAGACCGCCCGCCTCGAGGCGGCGGTGTGCCTCGGCGACCTCATCGAAGGAGACCCGCTCGGCGACGCGCGGCCGGATGGCGCGAGCCGCCAATAGGCCGAAGAGCTGTTCCAGGTCCTCGCGGAACCAGGCGGGATGGCGCGCGCGCATAACGTTGATCGAGTAGAAGCAGGCACGCTTGCCGCCAGGCAGCCAGCCCCAAAGATAGAGGCGCGCAATCCACATCAAGATCGTGAGCATGCGTCGCTGCGCCTGCACGCCCGCCGAATAGCCGAAGGCGCAAAGCAGGCCGCCGCGCTTGAGCGTTGCGAACGAGCGGCGATAGCCGTCCTCGGCGATGCCATCGAAGACGACGTCGAGATGGGCATGCCGCCGAGCTCGCGGACCAGCGCGGCGTGCTTGCTGCGCGCAGTTCCCCACAGCTCGACGCCGGCCATCTTGCCGAGCACGAGGAGCGCTTGCCCGACAGCGCCGGCGGCGCCATGCACGAGCACGCGCTGGCCCAGCTGTACACGCGCCGCGCGATGAAGGAGCTGGTATGCGGTCGTCCAACTCAAGATGCGCGCGGCCGCCTCCGCCGCGTCGACGTCCGCCGGCACGCGAGTCAGGTCGCTGGCCTGGAGGGTGCGATAGGCAGCATTCGACCCGAGTACCGTCAGATCGGCCACTCGGTCGCCGAGCTGAAAGCCGCGCACGCCATCACCGAGCTGATCGATTTCCCCGACGACATCATAGCCCAGCACGAACGGCGGCCGGCGGGCCGCCGTTTGCGGGTAGAGGTGGCGCCGGATCGTGACGTCGGTGTATTCCAGACCCGAGGCGAGCACACGGACTCGTACCTCGCCGCGGCCCGCCGTCGGCAGGGGAGCTTCGGCCACCTCGAGCACGTCAGGACCGCCAAAGCGCGTGACGTGAACAACCCGGTTGGTTGGGTCCAAGACGGCAGTTGGAGCGTTCTGGTTCATGGGTGTGCGCCTCTTGCAGGATGCTGGAGCGCAGCGGCTTGCGGTGGAAGCTCGCGTATTCGAACGCATGACTCCACGGCTTGAGCATTGACGCAGATCAAACCGGAGTCGTTTTTTGGTCAGGTGGGATGGGTCGTGAATTGCTTTAATTCTTGAGGGAGCAAGCGAATGTCCGCCTTATGCAACGACACAGACATGCGGAGCCCATGTTGGGCGTTCCGGTCATTGACGTTGAGCCGAACGATCCGTCGTGCGCCGATTATCCCTATGAGTGCACGGCGCTAGCCCGGCCGGGAATCCAGCGCGGTTTCGATGCTGCCCCTTCCCGGCGGGGGCGTCATGCCGATCCTCTGCAGCTGCCCCATGAAATCCAGCGTCCGGCTCACGACGAGCTGGCGCTGCCGGTCCAAGGTGACGACGTGGTAGCTGTCGTCGAGCACCACGGTCTCGACCAGGCCGGCGAGGTTGGTCTGCAGGTAGTTCAGGTTGCGAAGGCTGGCCCGGTCGTCCTCCCGCGGGTGGATGATGAGCGCCGGCTGGCGTACCGAGCTCACCTCGCGCTTGACCTGCTGCACGAGCCAGCGCAGCTCCAGCATCAGGCCGCCGGGCATGGCGGCGATGCCGGCGCGCGAGCTGTCGCCGCTATTGACGGCCTGCTCGACCAGCGCCCGCAGGCGCAGGTCCTTGACGCCCCACGGGTCCCTCTCCTCGAACCGGACGTAGTCCGCAGCCCACTTCTGGGTGAGGAGACCGAACAGGGAGGTGTACCAGGGGATGCCCCAGCCATCGAGCCAAAGGGAGGGTGCGTAGAGCGCCGGATGGCCATGACCGCCCCCATCGAGAGCCCGCCCACCACGATCGTGTGGCAATGTGCGGCAAGCCGCCGGTGCTCCTCCTCCACGGTCGCGTACCAGTCGGCCCAGCCGGTGGCCCGCAGGTCGTCGGCCGTGCCGCAATGTCCCGCGAGCTGGGGCACGTGCACGGTATGACCGGCGCGGGCGAGGCCCTGCGCCACGTAGCGCATCTCGATTGGCGTGCCGCCGAGCCCGTGGATCAGCAGGAAGCCCACGCGCCGCCCAGCGAATCGAATACTTTGATCCACCACCCGCATCCCGCTGTTTACATCCGGGGTGCCTTGGCCGGCGCGAGGTCGACCGTGGTGAGCCATGCCACCAGATGCGCCGTGACATCGTGGAAGTCGGTGAAGGTGGCGTGCGGCTGGCCGCGGCTGCTGCAATAGTCGGCGAGCGCGCCCTTGGCGATCACGAAATCGGCGCGCGTCGACATGCGGAAATAGGAGCGCCCGTCGCCGATCACGACGCGGGGTCCGGGCAGCCGCTCACCGTGCGCACACTTGCAATTGGCGCCGTTCACCCGGCAGTCGTTGCGCCCGTGCGGGAACCCCAGCCGCCAGCGATCGCCACCTTGCCATTCGAGCCGGTTGGCGAAGAACGGGACTGAAAGCCGGGCCCTCTGCAGGGCGGCGCGCACGACGCGATCGAAGCCGTCGGACACGATCTTCACGTCCGCGCCCTGGCGCCGGCAGAACTTCAGGAAGCTGGCGAAGCCCGGATCGATGCGGACGCGGCGAATCTCCTCGTCGAGCTCTTGTGGCGAGACCCGCAGCAGGTCGACCTGCTTTTGCATGCATTCGCGCGACGAGATCTCGCCGGTCTGCCAGGCCGATTCGACCACGCGCCACAGCGGGTCGGCGAACCGCTCGAGCAGCCGGTCCGTGGGATCGTCAGGAGCGACGGTTCCGTCGAAATCGACGAGAACCTGCCATCTCGCACGCGACAGTGATAACTCTCGGTTACTCATTGGATGGGCGTCTTGTGTAGAGATGATGGTTTATTTGTGGGCTCGATGTACACGCGATGGGTAGACAGCTATGCGGCCTTCGGCTTTGCACTCATGCGCGTCGCAGATAGCCACAACGCGCACGGGCGCTGCCCTGCGTCTATGCGAATGCCATGCCACTAGTTAACGCCCACCTAAGGAGTGTCCCGCGGCGGGATCCCCCAGGCCCCTCCCCCCAACCGGGGCCTGCCGCGCCTGCAGCGCGGGGGACGTCGAGAATGGGGCGGTCAGCTCGCCGCCGGGCTGGTGAATGTGCATGGGAGTCCCGAGTGTTGAGCGCGCCGCTTGATACAAGACATAAAATGCAGATCCAACCAAGGCCAGACAGCGGCCCTGCGTGCATCAGCCGCGCCGGAAGGGGAACAGCATCTGGCCGATCAGGCCGGCGGGAACGACGGTGGAATCGCGGCGAGGCTACAACCGTGCGTAGCGGGCTCGTCACGCGGCGGCAAAAGCCGCAGCGCGCGGAACGCGAGCAGCAGCACAAATCCGATCAGCAACCCTGGATCGTTGGCGGCATGCGGGCGCGCATGCGGCCCGAACGTGCCAAGTCTGGTGCAATGGCCGCGGCAATTCCATTGCACCCGGACCTAGGTAGCGTCAGTTTGGATTTCTGAACGTCCTCGACCAGCGACGCTTGCCAAGTGCACCGGGAGCCTTGAGAATTTCGAATAGCAAAGTGTCGTCGAATGCTAGGCCATGCCCTTACACAGCAGTCTTGCGAACTAGATCGGCGCTGTCCGAAAGCATCGCGCGCTGCAAATGCATTTGCGACATCTGTGCGATCCGCGCCGACGGAAGGAAGCGTCTCATCTCCGCGTAGAACGCCGTCGCTGTCGCATCCTTTCTCAATTCGTTGAGACGAACATTTACCTTCGCCGCAATATCGAGGGTGCCGTAGTCTGCGAACTTCTTCAGAACCATCTCCCGATCGGGTGCCGCGCCGAGCTTGTTGACGAGGAACCAGACGTCCCACACATCGCGGAATTTGAGAGCCGCCCTTGCGATCAACGCGACCGCCTTGTCCGCAAGGATCTCATTCGGGGTCTCCGCATTGAGGATGACGTCCTGAATCTGGACCAGGCCCGGCGTCGCACTGACTGTTAGCGGTTTGCAGTCGTAGGACGGGACGTTGGCGAACTCGATCTTGATTCGCGATTTTGGCGTCTTCGGCGTCGGATTGACCGGCACAACGATTTGCCATACCGCGACGTTGACGTCGCTTCCCTTGACAAGTTCCGGTTGTGTTGGTCGCTTCAGAGCAATCTGCGCAGCGTCAATGTCGAAGTCTCGCTGCAGGGTCCGCTTCGTGGTTTCGAGCGCCTTGTCAACGAGAGCGTCGAATTCGACGTCCTTCAAATAGGCACCAGCCTTGCCGCAAACGAAATCGAGGTCCTCGCTGTAGCGCTCGCCACCATAGCAAAGCCGCAGAGCGGTCCCCCCCTGAAACACCACGTGTCGGAGGACTCCCGCTTCGGATAACGCGGACAAAAGATGGAGGTGGATCGCCTCCTTCATCAAATTCTGATCCATGCCCGCTTCGATTCCGCGGCGCTGGATGAAAGCGTCGATTGCGCTCTTAAGCCCGCGTGCTTTGCTGCTCATCTTGGCTCTCTTCCTCCGACATCGCGTCGGCAAGAATCTCTTTGTCAATCAGATCGAGGTTCCTGCCGACACGGCGCAGGTCGCGAACGGCGGTACGGATCGTGGCTTCCAGCGTTCCGTCGTCCTGAACGGCAACATCGGTTCCGACCTCGATCGTGCGATCTGTATGGGTGAACTCTACCGCGCCCCAGGGAGTCTCGAACCGGCCAGGCGACCCAGTCGTCATACAGGTCAACGCGGTTGCTATCTGCGAGATGACCCCTGCCTCTGAAAGTTTGGATTCCAAGCTGACATAGTTGATCTCACGCGGTCGCAGGAAGCGAAGCAGACCGCGCCGAGCATCCGCTGGGCGCGACCGGGCATGGGGATTGACGTAAACGCCTCGCGCGGCGCGGATTAGGACCCCTTGGTCCGAGAGGCGTTTCATCATCAATTTGAGATAGGCCGGGTCGACTCCGCCCATCAGCGCTGAAAAGCTGGGGGGTGTGAATGCCCAGACGCCGGCAGCATCGGCCTGTGCAAGCTTCTCATTGAGGTCTCGTCGCTTCATATGCCCCTATATAGTTATCAAATATGATAACTACAAGACGATTTGCTGCCGATGCTCCATTATCTTGACATCGCCAGCCTCAGCTTGAGCCCCGCTCCTCGCCGAATTTGGTCGAGTTCTGCGGGTCGTCGTTCAAATCCTATCGTGGTTATCCAATCTGATAACTAGACCATGATTCACGGACACACTACTGCCTGCGACGCAAGCCTAACCCCGCCCCTGCCAATTTCTGGCCAAGCCCCACGTCACCTCTTTTTTTAAAACAGCAAACTCAAACGATTACCTCCGGTTGTGCATGGCGAGAGCCTGGTTGAGGCTCCCATACAACACGGCTTCGCCAGGACGTGGTGGGCTTGCCTGCCCTACGGCAAGGGGGTGTGGCCGTCCTTCGACAAGCCCAGGGCGATGGTGATCTTTGCGGCCGAAGCCGTCAGCTTTCGCCTCACCACGTCTCCATCCAGGGGCGCAGGTCCATCTCGTGGGTCCAGGCGGTGCGATGCTGCGAATGCAGCTGCCAGTAAGCCTCGGCGATGGCCTCCGGGCTCAAGATGCCGTCGCGGTCCTTCAGCGCGGCGCGCTCGGGGAAATTGCTGCGGATGAACTCCGTGTCGATGGCGCCGTCGATCACCACGTGCGCCACGTGAACGCCCTGCGGACCCAGCTCCCGAGCCATGCTCTGCGCCAGGGCGCGCAGGGCGTGCTTGGCGCCCGAGAACGCGGCAAAGCCCGCGCTGCCACGCACGCTGGCAGTTGCGCCGGTGAAGAGGATGGTGCCCCGCCCGCGCGGCACCATGACCTTGGCCACCTCCCGGCCCATCAGGAAGCCGGCAAAGCAGGCCATCTCCCAGACTTTGAAATAGACGCGCGCGGTCGTCTCGCGAATGGGGAAGCGCACGTTGGCGCCGATATTGAAGGCGGCCACCTCGATGGCGCCGACCTCGCGCTCGATGGTGTCGACCAGCGCCGCCATCTGCTCTTCCTTGCGGGCGTCCGAGCCGAAGGCGCGCGCCTTGCCGCCCTCGCTCTCGATGCGCG
>VBAB01000432.1 GCA_005888525.1 Alphaproteobacteria bacterium | reverse complement strand
AAAGGAGAAGCATGGCTCAGTGGTCTCGGCGCTCTCGAATTGCAGATCGTCGAGATGCAGGGCTGGCAGCGGTCCATGCGCTGGCCGCGGACCGAGCGTGCGTGGGTGGCAACGAGCCCGAACATCCCGAGCTTCGAGGCGGCGCTCGTCTACCCGGGTATGGGTATCGTCGGCGAGGCCGAGGTCAACGAGGGCCGCGGCACGCCTACGCCTTTCTCTCTTTTCGGGGCGCCTTGGCTCGACGCGCCGCGCATCGTGGCGCGACTGAATGCGCTTGGCCTTCCCGGCGTGAAGTTCGAGACGGCCACCTTCAAGCCGCGCTCGATCCCAGGAGTGGCCGCGCACCCTCGCTTCGAGGGGACGAGCCTGCACGGCGTGCGTGTCGTCGTCACCGATGTCGCGCGCATCGAGCCGCTCGAGGTCGGCATGCACGTGCTGTCTGCAATCGCAACCGCGGCGCGGTCCAAGTCCGTCGCGCCGCTGTTCGCCAACCTGAAGATGCTCCACGCCATTGCCGGCACGAAGCGACTGCACAACATGCTCGCCGCCGGCAACGACGGCGCCGCCATCATCGCCGCCTGGCAGGCCGAGGTCGCCCAGTTCAAGGCGAAGCGTGCACAGTACCTTCTTTATTGAGTTGGGGAGCAAAGCGAGACCCGACGGTCCCACGCGCTGCTACCCGCCACGCTTGATTGTGCCGCCCGCGGTGGCCAGCCGCTCCACCCGCCGCGCCGGCGCGGTCTTGGGGATGGCACCCATCAGCTCCTTCCTGGCCTCGACGATGATGACGCCGGCGAATCCGGGCCACAGCCGCGCGCCGATGCGCTCGAACCCGGTCGCCCACCGCACCAGCCACTGCCGGTCGAGTGGCGGCATGAAGAGCGCGCTCGCCCATTCCAGCGGCGTGAACAGGGCATCGCCCAGCAACCGCTCCAGCTGGCCGCGACTGTAGGGCCGGCCGTGGCCGAAGGGCGTGGAATCCAATCTGGCCCATATGCCTCGTCGGTTGGGGACGATGAGCAGCACCCGCCCCTCCGGCGTGACCACCCGCCATATCTCGCGCAGCAACGCTTCCGTCCTTTCCGAGACTTCCAGGCAGTGCACTCCGAGCAGCCGGTCGATCGAGGAGTCGGCCAAGGGCAACATGGCCTCTTCCACCATCACGCTGTGCACGGGTCCTGAGGCCGGCCACACCAGGGCGCCTTGGTTGGCGGGCATCAGTGCCCCGAGCCGGGCGGCCTCGCCGCGGAACATGCCGATGTAGGGTGCGGCAAACCCCAGGCCCATCAGCTGGCTGCCCTGTACGCTGCGCCAGCGCGAGCGGATACGGCTCGTCAGCAGCCGGCGTACGACGCCGCCCAGCGGGCGATTGTAGAAATCACGAAGATCGGCGACGTCTTGTTGCATCGAGGACCGGGTGGCGTTTCCCAGGACAGCTGGCGTTGGACCGGCCGCAGCATCGCGCCCGATCGTGCAAAGACGGTTGAATTCGAAGCGTGCGCTGTTAGGGTGCGTCAAGGAACCGAAAAAGCAAGCAAAAGCTCCCGAGTTATCCTCATGCCCAAGCTCGAGATTCACCAGTTTCCGTGCCTGTCGGACAATTTCGGCGTGCTGATCCGCGATGCCGAGCAAGGCGTCGTGGCCTCGATCGATGCGCCCGATGCGAATGCGGTGACCGCCGCGCTGGCGGCCAAAGGGTGGAGATTGACGCATATCCTGACCACCCATCACCACCACGACCACACGGGTGGCAACCTGGCGCTCAAGGCCGAGACCGCGTGCACCATCATCGGCCCGCGCGGGGAGGCGGCCAAAACCCCCGGCATCGACAAGCAGGTGGGCGAGGGGGATACGTTCGCTTTCGGCGCCCACCAGGTGCGGGTGCTGGATACGCCGGGACATACCGCCGGCCACATTACATATTGGATCCCCTCGGCTAACGCGGTCTTCGTCGGCGACACCTTGTTCGCCATCGGCTGCGGCCGCGTCATCGAAGGCAATGCGCAGATCATGTGGCAGTCGCTGCAGAAGCTGAAGGCATTGCCCAAGGAAACGGCGGTCTATTGCGGCCACGAGTACACGCAGGCCAACGCCCGCTTCGCGCTCACCATCGAGCCGGAGAACGAAGCGCTGCAGAAGCGCGCCAGAGAGGTCGATCAGCTGCGCGCCGCCGGTAAGGCGACGCTGCCGACCACGATCGGCCTCGAGCTCGAGACCAACCCGTTCCTGCGTCCACATGTGCCGGCGATCCAGAAACGCCTCGACATGGTCGCCAAGCCCGAGTGGCAGATATTCGGCGAGATCCGCGAGCGCAAGAATCGCAGCTAGCGTTCAAAGGCCTGCTTGGCGGTCGTGCTTAACGATGGCACTGCCGGCCTAGGCCGTTCACTCCTTCGCGAGTGTTGGCTTCCGCTTCAGACAGCGCTGAATCCCGCGCCTGCCGGCCGTCCGGCGCCTGGCACGAGACCTGCTACGACAGCTGTTAAGCAACCAATTCGGGACGGGGCTTAACTCTATGTCGCATCAAACAGGACTCGCCGGGGCCACGTGGGACGCGCTGCCGCCGGCGGTGCGCGTCGTCCGCCGCCCGAGCGGGGTTGGCGCCTCAGGATCGCGCGCAAGGGGACATGCCGCGCGTCCGGCCGCCTACGCCATGCCTGCCCTGGTACGGCCCAGCGAGACGAGCCAGCAGAGCCGGCTGTCGCCCCGCGTTTTCGCGGGCCTCGTGCGCGCCGCCGAGTTCGCCCTCGTCTCCGGCATCGGCTTCCTCACCGCGTATCTCTACGTCGCCGACTTCTTCCGCCAATATGCCGCGGCCCTGGCTCTCGCCGGACTTGCCGCCGTGACCGTGTTCCAGGCGCTGGGCCTCTACAACATGGCGGCGCTCTCTGCGGCGCATCGCCAGCTGCCGCGTCTGATGATGGGCTGGACCGCCACGGTGGCCCTGATGCTGGCCGGCGTCTTCTTCCTCAAGGTCGCGCCCGACTTCTCCCGTGCCTGGCTGGCTCTGTGGTACGTGAGCGGCGCCGTCAGCCTCGTCGGCTACCGCGCAGCCGTCGCGGCCCTGACGCGGCGTGGTCTGGCGCAGGGCCGCCTGACGCGGCGCGCCATCGTCTACGGCACCGGGCCGGCATGCGAGAGCCTGCTGCAGGCACTCGACGCCGATCCCCATAGCGACATCCGCATCTGCGGCGTCTTCGACGATCGCGGCATCGACCGGGCGAGCCGGACCATTGCCGGTCATGCCAATCTCGGCAACCTCGAAGCGCTGATGGGCTTCTGCCGGCGCATGCCGGTCGACATGCTCATCGTGGCGCTGCCCGTCTCGGCCGAGACGCGCGTGCTGCAGCTGATCAAGAAGCTGTGGGTGCTCCCCGTGGATATCCGCCTGGCGGCGCAGGCCTCCAAGCTCCGCTTCCGCCCGCGCGCTTACTCCTTCGCCGGCACCGTGCCGCTGATCGACATCCTCGACAAGCCGATCACGGACTGGGACGTCGTCGTCAAGTGGGTGTTCGACAAGAGCGTTGCAGCACTTGCCCTGCTGGCGCTCGCCCCGGTGATGATGCTGGTGGCTCTGGCGATCAAGCTAGACAGCAAGGGCCCGGTGCTGTTCCGCCAGAAGCGCCACGGCTTCAACAACGAGCTGATCGACGTGTTCAAGTTCCGCTCGATGTTCGTCGACCAGGCGGACGCCAATGCGGCCAAGCTCGTGACCAAGGGCGATCCGCGCGTCACCCGCGTCGGCCGCTTCATCCGCAAGACCAGCCTGGACGAGCTGCCGCAGCTCTTCAACGTGATGCGCGGCGAGCTGTCGCTGGTGGGCCCGCGCCCCCATGCCCTGCAGGCCAAGGCCGCCGACCAGCTCTATCACGATGTCGTCGACGGCTATTTCGCCCGCCACAAGGTCAAGCCCGGCATCACGGGCTGGGCGCAGATCAACGGCTGGCGCGGCGAGACGGATACGCCCGAGAAGATCCAGAAGCGGGTGGAGCACGACCTCTACTACATCGACAACTGGTCCGTGCTGCTCGACCTCTACATCCTGTTCAAGACACCGTTCGCGCTGCTGGGCGGCGAGAACGCGTACTGAGGCCGGGCACCCATGACCACGCTCGCGCTGTCGTCGCCGGCGGGCTTGCCCGCCTTGAGCCGCAGCGCCACGCACAGGCTGGCGCTGGCGCTGGTGTGGCTGACGGTGGCCTCGGGCGCCGTCGTCTTCACGGAGCCCGCGCCGGTCGACGTGCTGACCGTGGGGCTCGTCGTGCTGCTGCCGGTGATCGGCCTCGTCGCCATATCGCGGTCCCTCGTCGTGCTGCTGGCGCTGATGCTGACCGCGACTGCTGCCGGCGTGGTGGCGGCGGCCAACGCCAGCGATCTGGCGCTGGCGATCACCCATACCGGCGTCTCGTTCTATTTCTATATCGCCACGTTCGTGTTCGCGGCATTCGTGGCCAAGAGCCCGGACGCGCACACCCGCCTCATCCTCAACGCCTATACCTGGGCGGCCGTCGCGGCGTCGGTCCTGGGCATCATCGGCTACTTTGACCTCCTTCCGGATGCTCGGGAGCTCATGACGCGATACGGCCGGGCCACCGGGCTCTTCAAGGACCCCAATGTGTTCGGGCCGTTCCTAGTGCCGGCGCTGGTCTACGGTTTGAGCCGGCTTGCGGGGATGCGGCTGCGCAAGAGCATTCCCCTGCTCGGCCTCCTCCTGATGATCGGCCTAGCCATGCTGCTGAGCTTCTCGCGGGGGGCATGGATCAATCTGGGCGTGGCGACGGCGATCTACGGCGTGCTCCACATCTTGACCGTGCGCGACAACCGGGCCCGGCTCAAGTTCGCCGTGCTGGCAGTCATGGGGATCGCGGCCCTTTCCGCCCTGGTGCTGGTTGCCCTGCAGTTCGACGCGGTCTCGGGCCTCGCCTCGGAGCGGGCGTCTCTGGACCAGAGCTACGACGAGGGGCCCGAGGGCCGGTTCGGCGGCCAGCAGAAAGCCGCCCTCCTCATCCTCGAGCACCCCCTCGGCATCGGCGCGCAGCAGTTCGTGCCGCAGTACCACCGCGAGGAGCCGCACAACGTCTATTTGGCGATGTTCCTGAACGCGGGCTGGCTCGGCGGCTTCCTTTTTCTAGGCCTGGTCGTCTCGACGGTAGTGTGGGGCCTGCGGCACGCGTTCGTGCGTTGCGCCACCCAGCCGCTCTTCCTCGTGGTCTATGCCTGCTTCGTCGCCCACGTGCTCGAATGGCGCTGGCGTGGGGCCTGATGCTGAGCGGGACGCCGGTGGCGGCGAAAGTCTCAGGCCACTCCTGAGACTTGGTCGTCGGCTTCGCAGACACCCGTCTTTTGTCGCGTATTCACAGCGAAGGCCCTCGCCTGTTGTCCGACTGCCCGTGTAGCGATCCCCCGAAGCAGCTCCCTGCCGATGGCGCGCTTTGCCCCTTTTGGCCATGCCTCCAGCCCGATTTGGCACTCAACGGCCTTTGAGTGTCAAAACAGCGTTTGAGTGCCAGCCGTTGGCACCCAAACAGCTGCGGCATCGGTCGAACAGGGGCCAGCTGACCAACCATTTCCGATTATTGGTCGACCGAGGAGGGTAACGCATTCCGGGGCGGAGACTATACGCGTAAGCGTTTGGGAATTGGTCAGCGCCGAGATATTTTTCTTCCTGAGCGGATGCGTCCGTACAAGGGGGGGCGGCCTTGTGCCAGCCCCATGCCAAGATGAAACGTCATACGTTTTCACATCTATTTGTCTTTCCAATTCCTTGGAAATGACTTTTGAAATTAATGTCTATCCGCGCGAGTGAATATGCTCTGTCGCATGGTGCACCCCAAGCGACTGCTATTCGCCGAGGAAGATGCACGCATTAACGACAGGCTCGGCTCCAGGAACCAGCGCGTCGTGTTCCGCGCGGCAGTCGATGCGCAACTCGAACAACGTCGGAGGCTTGCCCCACGGTGCATTTGGGAGCAGGCGATTCAATCTGAAGCGATCCTGCTCTAATCGCGCCGCGGCGCTGGCGATCGTCGCCAAGGCGGTTCAGATAGGGTTGAAAGTGATCCTTCGATCTCAGGTGATCACGCCGACCGGCTTGCCCGCGAGCCAGCCTTCGATGGCGGCGACGGTGCCGGTGTAGAAGCCACGATAGGTCTCTTCCGTCACGTAGCCGAGGTGCGGGGTGAGCAAGGCCCGCGGCTCGGAGCGCAGAGGGTGGTTGGAGGGCAGCGGCTCGGCGTCGTAGGTGTCGGCGCCGTAGCCGGCGATGCGTTTTTCCCGCAGCGCCGCCAGCAGCGCCCC
Source organism: Alphaproteobacteria bacterium (assembly GCA_005888525.1). Lineage (GTDB taxonomy): Bacteria > Pseudomonadota > Alphaproteobacteria > Rhizobiales > Hyphomicrobiaceae > AWTP1-13. The sequence continues at coordinate 1,312 of VBAB01000432.1, read as the reverse complement.
CTCATCGACAATCGGACCGCGCGAGGTGTTGATGAGGATCGCGGTCGGCTTCATGAGGGCCAGCTCGCGCGCGCCGACGAGACCGCGGGTGCGCGGCGACAGCACGGAATGGACGCTTACCACGTCCGCGCGCCGGAACAGCTCGTCCTTGTCGACACGCTCCGCGCCCCGCTCCTTGGCGCGCTCGGGCGTCAGGTTCTCGCTCCAGGCGATCACCTTCATGCCGATGGCCGCGCCGATCTTGCCGACCTTCGAGCCCAGGTTGCCGAGGCCGATGATGCCGAGCGTGCGACCGTCGAGATCGAAGCCCACCGTCGTCTGCCAGCCGCCGCCGGGGCGCATGGCGTGGAACTCCTCGCGCAGGTGGCGCCCACCTTGTGGTCCGCGGCGGCCGCCATATCGATCGAGGCGTTGCGTTTGCCGGTGGTCACCAGCAGCCGCAGCTTGGGCAGCCGCTCGAACAGGGCGCGCGGGACCGGCATGCGCTCGCGCATCACGCACACCACGTCGAAGTCGGCGAGCGCGCGCGCGGCGGTTTCCACGTCATTGAGGCGCTGGTTGAACACGACGAGGCGGTGGCTCTTCTGCAGGCCCGACCAGTCGGCCATGCGCAAGGCGACGTTCTGGTAGTCGTCGAGTACGGCTATCGCGACCATGGCGGCGGCGTCTCCTCGGTGATTTGTTGCGGCGGACCCGATCATAGCGCAGAGCAGGATCGCTTCAGCTTGAATCGCATCGCCGCGAATGCGACATTGCTGCGTGCGGCCATCAAGCTTTCGACGGCGTCCAATCGTAGATCCGCTTTAGGGTCCCGCCCATGAGAGCGGCGCGGTCGCTGTCGGACAGGCGGCCGGTGACGCGAAACGCCTCGACCCCCTGCTTGTAGGTGAGCAGGCCAACGGCGCGGGTCCAGTCCGTCCCCCACATGCAGCGATCGAAGCCGAAAGCGTCGAAGATGCGGCCGAGCGGATCCCAGATGTCGTTGTAGGGGAATGGTTGGTGCGACAGCGTGCACGCACCGGAGATCTTGATGCTGACATTGGGGTAGGCAGCCAGCTCCAGCACCTTGGGCAGCTCGGCGAAGGGCTGCGCGGGTGCGGGCGGCTCGAAGGGCTGCTGCAGCCCGAGGTGATCGATCACCACGTTCGTGTCGGGGTTGCGGGCCGCGAGCTGCTTGGCCTGTTCCAGGCGCCCCCAGACGAGCATGTTGACCGGCATGGAATGCCGGGCGCCGGCGGCCAGAATCTGATTGAGACCCGGATCGGCGGCGTCGGGGGAGGCTTCCGGGCGATTGAGCATGATCCGAACACCG
>VBAB01000431.1 GCA_005888525.1 Alphaproteobacteria bacterium | reverse complement strand
TTGCCGTGAAGACGCGCGTGCGCGGGCGGCGACCGGGGCGGATGTCGGAGACATCGACGCCGGCCGTGCGCAGACGCGCCTGCGCCTTGGCGACATCGGGCACGCGCCAGGAGACGCCCCAGAGGCGGTCCGGTCCGTCGCTCATCCCCGCTTTCAGATCGTGCGCGACCTCGACGATGAGATCGCCGCAGCGGAAGAAGAGCAGCCGTGCGCCCCACGCCGGCTCGCTGCGGTCGAGACGCAGGCTGAGGCCCAGCCGGCCGGCGTAGAGGGCAACCGCGCGCTCGGGGTTGGGCGAGCGGATGACGACGTTGTCCAGCCCCGCCACCACCGCGTCCGGCTCGCCGGTCGTCGAGGATAGCGCTGGCGATGCGGCGCCGGGCGTCCGCTCGACCAGGCGGAGGGGAACGCCATGCGTAGCCTCGGGGGCGATCTGGAGGACGCGCTCGTCACCGGTTTTCGTCGGGGGTAGAGCGCGTCGCTCGAGGAGGTGCCGCGCCTTGGCCGTATCGGCGACGGTGAAGGCGAGTGTGGACAAGCCGTCCGCCGTGCCGTTCGTTGCGATCGCGAATTCCAGTCGCATATTGGCGAGCTGGAAGGAGCCCCCTGCCGGGCTGCCTGATGCCGCTGACCTGTCGGCGCGACGGCCGAGCAGCATCTCGTAGTCCGCAACGGCCGCATCGGGCGCGGCGGCCGCAATCACGATGTGATCGAGCGCGTGGATCATTGTCTCGTTGTCATACCGGGCTTGCCTGCCCTCGGGCTAGTCCCGAGGGTCCCCGGAACCCAGCGATCCGCAGACTCCGGAGCAAGCTGCGCCATGGATCCCGGCAATAAATGCCGGGATGACAACGCTCCGAGACGCGGTAGGCGCCGGCCCGATGCAAGCCTTAACCGATCCGTAGGCCCGCGCACCTACCATGCACCGGTTGACAATGGGGCTCGCGCATGCTGGCGGCATTGAGATCGGGAAGCTTCGTGACGCGCGAGCGCATGCGCGTCTACAGCCTCCTGCTGCTCGTCGCCTACGTTGCGACCATCGTCGTGCTGCTGGCGACGGCGCGCGGCATCGTCGATACGGCGGGGCGGCCGATCGGCACCGACTTTGCCAACGTCTATGCGGCCGGCAAGCTGGCGCTCGCGGGAGAGCCGGCGCAGGCCTACGACTGGCCGGCCCACCACGCGATGCAGAAGCGCATCTCCGGGCGCGACGACATCCCCTACTACGGCTGGCACTATCCGCCGGCGTTCCTGCTGGTGGCGGCGGCGCTGGCCGCACTGCCGTATCTCGGCGCCCTCTTCGTCTACCAGGCCGCGACGCTCGCCGCCTACCTGGTGGTGGTGCGCAGGATCGCGGGACGGCCCGAGGCCTGGCTGCTGGCGCTCGCCTTCCCGGCCGTCTTCGTCAATGTCACGCACGGCCACAACGGGTTCATCACCGCGGCGCTGCTGGGCGGCGCGCTCCTGCTGCTCGACCGCCGGCCGCTGCTGGCGGGGGCGCTGCTGGGTTGCCTCGCCTACAAGCCGCAGTTCGGGCTGCTCGTGCCGCTGGTGCTCGCCGCGACGGGACGCTGGCGCGTGATTGCCGCGGCGGCGGCAACCGTGCTCGCAATTGCCACGCCAACCTGGGCCCTCTTCGGCGCCGACGTGTTCGTCGCCTTCTGGCACTCGCTGGCGATGACGCAGAGGGTGATCCTGGAAGGCGCGCCCGGCTTCCACAAGATCCAGAGCATCTACGCGGCGCTGCGCCAGCTGGGCGTTCCGGCCGCGCTCGCCAATGCGGTACAGATGACGGCGACGCTCGCCGTGGCGGCGGCGCTCGTCGTGCTGTGGCGCTCGACGGCCGCCTTCGAGCTCAAGGCCGCGGCGCTCCTCATCGGCGGCGTGCTGGCGACGCCCTATGTGCTCGACTACGACCTCGTGGTGCTGGGTCCTGCCATCGCCTTCCTCACCGCCCACGGCCTGCGCCAAGGTTTTGCACCGTGGGAGGTCACCTCACTCGTGGCGCTCTGGGTGCTGCCGCTGATCGCGCGCCCGATCGCCGAGCTGACCGCCGTGTCGCCGACGCCGATCGCGCTGCTTGCCGCCTTCGCGCTCGTGCTGCAGCGCGCCGACACGATCCGGGCAGCGAGCGAGCTCCTGCCGCAGCGCGCGCGCTGATCGGGGATTGTCATTAAGCACGTGTTAAGCGCGGGGCACTAGGTTGCTTGCTGACTGGTTCGGTCGATTGATTGCCACCGCAGGGGGATCGGCGTGAAGAGGCTCATTGCACGTTTCCTCAAAGACGAGGCCGGCGTGACCGCCGTCGAATACGCGCTGATTGCGGCACTCGTCGGCGTCACCATCATCGGCGGGGCGCGCCTGCTGGGCTCGCAGGTGAGCACCACCTTCAATACCGCCAAGACGACAATGAAGACGGCGTAGCCGCGCCGACGCGGGGGTCAGACCCCTCGCCTCGATGTGACGGATTCGAAACGCAAGCGTCCGCGCGAGGGGCCTGCCCCCCTTCAACGCTTCAGGAACTTTCGCGTCAGGGCGACGAATTCGTCCAGCCGGTCGTGGTGCACCCAGTGGCCGGCGCCCTCGATCGACACGACCTCGGCGCTCTTGAAATGCCGCACCCGGCCGTCCTGGGCCGGGTTCGACGCCCAGCTTTCCTTGCCATAGACGAGCAGCGTGGGGCAGCTGATGCGCCCCCACAGCTCCTCCACCTCGGCGTACGTCATGTCGTAAGGCGGCCAGGAGCGCACGTAGTTGTCGAACTTCCAGCTGTAGGTGCCGTCCTCGTTCTGGTTGACGCCGTGCACCGTGAGGTGGCGCGCCTGCTCGGGGGTGAGGTGCTTGTTCTCCTCCTGCATGCGCTTCCACGCGTCCTCGATGGAGGCGTAGCGCCGCGGCAGGCGTGCGGAGAGCGCGCGCTGCTCGTCGATCCAGGCGCGCATCCTGTCGGGGAAGGGCTTCTTCTCCCGCTCGGCCATCCTCCTGGGCGATGGACCCAGGCCCTCGATGGCGATAAGCTTGGCGACGTTCGCCGGATAGAGCCCGGCATAGCGCAAGGCGATGTTGCCTCCCAGCGAATGGGCCAGGATGGTGGCGGGTGCGAGCTTCAGCTGGTGCACCAGCTGGGCCATATCGTAAACGTAGCCCGCCATCATGTAGGTGCCGTCCTGCGACCATTGGCTGTCGCCATGGCCCCTGAGATCCGGGGCGATGATGTGCCAGTCCCGGCCCAGCCGCTCGGCGAGCCAATCCCAATTGCGGCAATGGTCGCGCCCGCCATGCACCAGCAGCAGGGGAGGGGCCTCGGCATTGCCCCAGTCGACGTAGTGCAGCCGCAGGCGCTGCGAGAAAAAGATGCGGGAGGTGGGTCCGGGCGACGTGGCGGGCATGGGCTGCAGACCTCGGGCATTGCGACCTTGCGCTCTAAGACGCGATAAATAGAGCAGGATTCACGCTTCAGCTCCATGTTGCATTTGGGAGCAGGTGGTTCAATCTGGATGGACCCGCAAACAGTGATGGGCCGATGTACGCGAAGCCCACGCTGGTCGCCCGAATCGGCTCGCGCGCCGATCGCCCCACTTGCCTTCCACCCCGCCGCGGCAATAACAAAGGCCAGACCAACGGCCGGATAGCCGCGTGGCGCTTGAGCCAGATCAAGTTGGACGCGGTTGCATGAGTATATGCTGCTCAGAAAATCCCGAGCGTCGAGGAGCCCGAGCCCCATGGATGACGTCTACTCTCGCGCCGGCAATGATGCCGACCCGCCCTATCTCTCTCCCGACTACATGGGGACGCGCACGCGCTCGCCGAAGCGGCCGCTGATCCTCATCCCGCAGACGCTGTCGGAGATCACCGGCCCGGTCTACGGCCACTCCGACGTCAAAGCGGAGGAAGCCGATCTCACCATCCACCACGCCAGCGAGCCTTTGGGCGAGCGCATCATCGTCAAGGGCCGCGTGCTCGACGAGGGCGGACGGCCCGTGCCGAACACGCTGGTGGAGATCTGGCAGTGCAATGCGGCGGGCCGCTACCATCATGCAGTGGACCAGCACGACGCGCCGCTCGACCCCAACTTCACCGGCGCCGGCCGCTGCGTCACCGATGCTGCCGGCAATTACAAGTTCGTCAGCATCAAGCCCGGCGCCTATCCCTGGCGCAACCATCCCAACGCCTGGCGCCCCGCGCACATCCACCTCTCCCTGTTCGGGCCCTCGTTCCTGACGCGGCTGGTGACGCAGATGTACTTCCCCGGCGACCCGCTGTTCGCCTTCGACCCGATCTTCAACTCGGTGCCCGATCCCAAGGCGCGCGAGCGCATGATCTGCCAGTTCGATCTGGAGGCGACGAAACCGGAGTGGGCGCTGGGCTACAATTTCGACATCGTGCTCAGGGGCAGCAAGGCAACTCCTGGGGATCCCGACCATGCCTGAGCGCACGCCCTCCCAGACCGTCGGCCCCTACCTGCACATCGGCCTCACGCAGGGCGCGTACGGTGCGCGCGAGATCTTCGGCGCGACGGTGGCCGAGGCCGGCATGCCAGGTGCCCGCATCCGCATCGTGGGCCGCATCCTCGACGGCGAGGGCAACCTCGTGCCCGACGCGCTGGTCGAGATCTGGCAGGCCGACCATCAGGGGCGCTATGCGCACCCGGCGGACGGACGGGCGCTCTCCTCCAACTCGTTCCGCGGTTTCGGCCGCTGCCCGACCGACAAGGACGGGGGCTTTGCCTTCGACACCGTCAAGCCGGGCTCCGTGCCCGGTCCCGGCGGCACCACGCAGGCGCCGCACATCAACGTCGGCGTGCTCTCGCGCGGGCTGCTGAAGCGTCTTTTCACGCGCATCTACTTCGCCGGCGAGCCGGCCAACGCCGCCGATCCGATCCTGGCGCTGGTTCCCGCCGACCGCCGCGACACGCTCATCGCCAAGGCCGATGCGGGCAAGCCCGGCCATTTCCGCTTCGACATCCGCCTGCAGGGCGGCAACGAGACGGTGTTCTTCGACGCGTGAGGCAGGGCATGCGGCAGGCTCAGGTGCCTATCGCCAAGGTCCCAGATAGCCTCCGCTGCGCTGCGGCTTCCGGGATGACGGGTGGGGAGGGCGCGTCGTCGGCAGAGCGTGTCGTTTGCGGAAGATGAACGGGCAAATCTGGCGCGCCCGGCTTTTCTTGGCGACACTCATTTCTCGCCGGGTGGCCGATTGAACGACTGGCGTCCTTC